>JAMCTA010000161.1 GCA_023381895.1 Chloroflexota bacterium | reverse complement strand
GCGGGGAGCCAGCCTCCCAGCAGACCGGTGAGAAAGGCCGCTACACCCGGCACGAGCAGCCACCACGTCAAGCGTGCCAGCCGGACGGAGGCGAGTGGCACCTGCAGCACGACGGGCAGGAGCTGGTAGGTTGCTCCGAAGATGGTCGTGACGATGATACCGAGAGTCTGCAGGTGGACGAGTGCAACCAGGTGAGGGTCGGTGAAGCTATGGAGCGCTTGCTCCGTCTCGACTGGAGAGAGCACCGCCAAGGTGAGAAACCCGACAAGGGCCGTGGCAAAGAAGCGGAAGGGCAGGTCGAGTGGCGGTGCGTGCTGTGAGGACAGCGCCCCCCCGGTGGATTGGTGCGGAGATCGCATCATCCCTGTTCGTTCCCAGGTGCCACTGCGGGTTTGTGGATGCGAATCTCGACGCGACCTGGCCCAAGATCACGTGTCTCATGAGCGTAGCCCAGCTCGTCGAGGCGCGGATAGAGGTAGACCGGCCGGCGGACGTGTTCGACGAGGAGGGTCTCGCCTGCTTGCAGCTGCTCCAGCGCTTCGAGGATGCGCACCATCGGCTCGGGAGGCACGAGATCGCTGACGTCGATTCGCACGGTCAGAGCAGGCTGATCCCTATCAGCGTCTGCGCGCGGCAGTCTCGCAGTATCCGCTGTTCCCTGTGAGGTGGGGTCTTCTCGTCTGTGCACTGGGACGTCATCGCTCTGTGCCTGGGTTCCGACGTGAGCGAACACGACCTCCCAGTGATCCGTGGCAAGCTGGCGGCTGTGGTAGGCGAAGCCCCGGCGTGCCAGCACGTCGAAGAGCGGCAGCGGCTCGAAGCTACTGTGGAGACGAAACGCCCGGTGTACAGGCACCGTGGCCGCGGTGGTCATGATGGCGTGATAGGGCTCCTCGCCGCGTGCTAGGAGCGGGCGCACGTCGAGATCCGCGACCACCTCGAGCTCAGCGAAAGGCTCAGAGGCAGCCGGCGATGCTACGACAGGGCCGGAGGGCTCATTAGCCGCCTGTAGAGGTGGTGTCAGGCCAGCAGCGCTGTTGAGCCGGCGAACCAGGTGGGAAGGCTCGAGGCCGGCGATACGCGCTGCCTGCTCTACGGTGACGAGACGGGCCTGAACTGCGCGCTTGAGGGGGTTACGGAGGTGGTGGAAGGCCGGACTCAGCTTGACCAGATCCTCGAGGAGGCGTGGGTAGCGGCGCAGAACCTCGCTCACCCGCCAGGTAGCGAGAATTGGCTCATCTCCTGTTGCAGGCTCGGTCATTCGAATCCTCACACTGTGCCACGCTCAGCGCCAACCCAGCGCTTCGAGGCCTGCCTCACTGATACGGTCCGGAGTCCAAGGCGGATCCCAGACGAGCTCGATATCTACCGCGCGGACACCCGGCGCCATGAGCGTGAGCGCTGCACGTGCGGCATCCGTGATGCTGTCGTGCAGCGGACACCCTGGCGTGGTGAGTGTCATCGTGATGACAACGTCAGCTTCCTCGATGGCGATGTCGTAGATGAGGCCAAGGTCGACGATGTTGACGCCAAGCTCAGGGTCGATGACCTCTCTGAGTGCCTCCAGGACGATCGCTTCGCTCAGCAGCGCTGCAAGCACGTCTCACCTCCAAAGAAGGTTGTACCGGTGAGGCGGCGTACCGTCTTTGCTCTAGCGCAAAGAGCAGGAGAGGCGGAGGCCGATCCATGATCGAGATGCCGCCAGCACAGCCGAAACCTCCCTTCGACTGTTTCCGGCTTCTACTTCCTGGAGCAGCGCCGTTAGCGCGCGATCTCTGGCGGCAGGTCTCCCACCAGAGCTGCCAGCGCCGCTGGCTTGAGGAGCACGACGCGCTCTCGCTGAGCTGCCACAATCCCCTGCTGGTCCCAGCGACTCAGCGTGCGACTCGCGGTGCTCAGGGTGGTGCCAGCGAGCTCGGCGAGGTCTTGGCGTGAGAGAGGGAGCACCGCACCCTCCGGCACAGGTGATCTGGGCGTGCGTTGCTCTGCGAGCCGGAGCAACGCACGTGCGAGGCGGCGGTCAGCGCGTTCTGTTTGGAGGTCGCGTATGCGCGCCTCCGCCTGCCGGAGACGGAGACCCAGCTCGGCGATGACGGCGACGGCGAGGTCCGGCGAGCTGCGCAGGAGCTGGCTGAACTCCGTAGCGGGCATCTGGAAGACTACAGCATCATCCTGCGCCACAGCGCTGGCTGGGTAGACGGACTCGCCCCAGCCACCAGCGGCGCCGAAGATGTCGGTAGGAGTGATCTGCCGTAGGATCACCTCCCTACCGTCTTCTGTCTCGCGCACCACCTTGATGCGTCCCGTGGCGAGGAGACTCAGCTCTGCGGCGGGCATACCGCGGAGAAAGACGAACGCGCCTCTCTGGAAGCGCCGCACCCTGAAGCGAGCGGCAATGTGCTGTAGAGCCGGCTCGGACAAGGTGGAAAAGAGCCGCACGGAAGCAAGGAAGGCAGCGCGCTGGAGGACATTCCAGGTATCGTAGGTACGTGTCATGATCTGAGAGTAGCAGAGGCGCTGCTCATCCGACGCGTACTCTTGACATCCCGGATGATGGTGGACGTGCTCACCGTCCCCATTATTCCCTTCTCCCCCGAGGTCGCCCGTCGCTGTGCGCGCCTGCGGGAGACGCTCAAAAAGCACAAGAAACGAGTGCGCGCCAGAGCCCTGGATCTCCTCATCACGGCCACCGCCCTTGAGTACAACCTGACCTTGGTTACCCAAAACACCAAAGACTACAACGACATCCCTGAGTTGAAGCTCTATCCCAAGTAGTAACTCGATTGGCTGTCCAGCATCATACGGCGAGGTTTGCCCGGCGCTACTACTATCCGGGGCGGAGCTATGAGGGGAGTGTGGAGCAGTTCAGGAGTGCGGACGCGGTGGTGCCGGACTTCACGCAGGGTAGGTGTCAGGTACAGCGGCAATACTATGTATGTAGGTCTTAGACGAGCTTCCATTCGGTGCTGCCAACGTAAATGGTGGTGCCGCTGGCGAGTGCAGGGTTCATGGCAGCAGCGACTATGGCAGCTGCGAAGTCGTCGATCTGGGAAGCCAGCCTGTCTCTTGACGGCGTGCTTCAATCAGGCCAGGGCTGACACGCTGGAGCAGGCGCGGCGTGATCGTGCCCTCGATGAGGTCGCCACTGACCACTACGAGGCTGAGGCCACGGGTGGCCAGCTCGCTGAGCCTTCTCGCGGTAGTTGAGGATGACATCGACACCGCGTTGAGCGAAGCACTGCGCCACGGCTGCTCCGATACCGCGGGAGGCGCCGGTCACGAGCGCTCGCTGGCCGCTCACGTCCGTTCCTTCTCCTCTCGCGATGGCCACACTGTACCGCATGGAAACCAGCCGGGACGGAGGAGGTTTTCTCGGGTGTTGATCAGGTCTGGGCAACAGGGCTGAGCTCCAGCGCAGGCACGTCTATCCAGCGGCGCTCACGCCAGGACTGATGGGCGAGCTCGGCAAGCTGCACACCCTTTGCGCCCTCGAAGAGATCCCAAGGGAACGAGGTACCGGCCACGACGTGGCGGAGGAAAAGCTCCCACTGCACCTTGAAGGCATTCTCCGGTTCGTTGATGTCAGGCACCGCCAGCCAGCTATCGCGGAAGGCGATCGGATTGGGGAGATCAGGATTCCAGATTGCCTTCGGAGTGTTCACGCGATGCTGCACCCGGCACTCTCGCAGCCCAACCACAGCTGACCCGTGAGTACCATCCACCTGAAACACCGCGAGCTCGTCACGGCAGACGCGCGTGCACCACGATGAGTTGATCTGGGCAATCACACCACCTTCTAGCTCAAAGGTGGCATAGGCGGCGTCGTCAGCCGTGCACGTGTAGGGCTGCCCGCGCTCGTCGAGGCGCTCCGGAATGTGCACAGCGCCGGTGCAAGAGACTGATCGCACTGGGGCGATGAGATTGTCGAGGACGTAACGCCAATGGCAGAGCATGTCCATGATGATGCCGCCCCCATCCTCTTTACGATAGTTCCAGGAAGGGCGTTGCACAGGCTGCGCATCTTCGATGACCCAGTAGCCGAACTCTCCGCGCACCGCGAGGATGCGCCCAAAGAAGCCACTCTGGACGAGCCGCTTGAGCTTGAGGAGTCCTGGCAGGAAGAGCTTGTCCTGTACGACACCGTGCTTCACTCCCGCGTCGTGGGCGAGGCGGGCCAGCGCAAGCGCTGTACCGAAGTCCGTGGCAGCTGGCTTCTCGCAGTAGATGTGCTTGCCGGCATCGATTGCCGCTCGGACGCCCTGCTCGCGCAGCCAGGTGGTCTGGGCGTCAAAGTAGATCGTGTCATCCGGATTGGCGAGGCACTCCGTGAGATTG
>JAMCTA010000018.1 GCA_023381895.1 Chloroflexota bacterium | reverse complement strand
CCCCACGGCTGTCCGCGGGGCGGAGAGGGAGGGATTCGAACCCCCGGTACCTTTTGGGCACACCGCTTTTCGAGAGCGGCACCATAAACCACTCGGACACCTCTCCGCGAGTACAGTACCATACTCAGCAGGGCCAGTATTGCACGGTTCGCCCGTACTCCGGCGGCGCACTTGCTTGCCAAAGCTCCTATCTCACGCTCACGCACAAGCCAGGACATTTAACATGTCCTTAGCGGTAACGCGATACGTTCACCGGCGGGTGTGGCAACGTTATAGGGCAGCCGCGCGTCCCGAGCTGCTAGTGGGGAAAGAGAGTTGACCATGCGTGCGATCTCTCCGGGATCAGCGACCTTTTCACGTCGTGCTCTCCTGCTGCGAGCGCTCTCTGGTGCAGGGGTGGCCGTGACCGCTGGTCTGCTCGCGGCTTGTGGTGGAGGCTCGACAGCCGTCTCATCCGTCGCCACGACGAAAAGCGAAGCCGCTGCCCCAGCAGGGAAACAGGTCCAGATCAGCTTCTACTACCCCGTGGGGGTAGCCGGACCGCTCGCCAAGATCGTTGATGGTCTCGCCAAAGACTTCTCGACACAGAACCCGTCTATCAAGGTGACTCCCGTCTTCAGCGGGAGCTACGTCGACACCTTCGCGAAAGTGCAGCAGCAGGTGCAGGCTGGCACCCCGCCAGACGTTGCCATCGTCAACGCTGCTGCCATCTACTCGATGCTCGATACGCAATCGATCCTGCAGCTCGATGATCTTATAAAGAAGAGTGGAGGGGGTGCGTACATCAACGACTTCTTCCCGGGCTTCCTCGAAAACTCGCAGCTGAATGGCAAGACGTGGAGCATCCCCTTCCAGCGCAGCACGCTGATCATGTACTACAACAAGGACCTGCTGAAGTCCGCCGGATATGACCCGGAGAAGCCGCCACAAACCTGGGATGATCTGGTTGCTACTGGCAAGAAGCTCACCAAGAAAGATGCCAGCGGGGCGGCAGCGGTGTGGGGGGTTGGGTTCCCTTCTGATGGCTCGAGCTATTGGGAATTCCAGGCGCTCGCGATCGAAGCGGGCCAGAATGTCTTCAAGAATAATGCTGGCAACGTTGTCTACTTCAACGCCGAGCCAACAGTCGCTGCCCTCCAGTTCTTGCTCGACCTCTCCCACAAGTACGGCGTGATGCAGTCAGGCACCGTTGCCTGGGGATCGCTGCCAACCGACTTCTCAGCAGGCAAGGTTGGAATGATCTATCACTCCACCGGCAGCCTCACCGCGATCTTACAAGCAAGCAAGTTTCAAGTGGGGGCAGCGTTCTGTCCGAAGGACAAGCAGTTCGGCACCCCTACTGGCGGCGGCAACCTCTATCTGTTCAAGGGTTCTCCGGCAGATCACCAAGAAGCTGGATGGTCATTCATCCAGTGGCTCAGCGCTCCTGAGAAGGAAGTGGAGTGGACCAAAGACACAGGCTACGTCGCCCCGCGTAAATCGGCCTGGGAAACGCAGGCGATGAAGGACTACATTGCCAAGACACCGCAGGTCACTGTGGCCCGTGATCAGCTGCAGTACGCGCAGAACGAGCTGGGTACACATAATATGGCCGAGGTGCAGACGATTCTGAGCAACGCCATTCAGGCAGCGTTAACGGGGCAGAAATCACCGAAAGTGACCCTAGACGCGGCCCAAGTCCAAGCCGAGAAGACGCTCTCGGCGTTCAAGAACTAGCAACCGTGGCCGCCGCTGCGAAGCCGCTTTCGCCGGGCGAGGTGGCAGCGTTCCAGCAGCGCCGGCGCCGGCAGTTCAAGCAGCTGGCCTTTGGCGTGTCGTTGCTCTTACCGGCGCTGCTCTTCTTATTACCGTTTACCATCTACCCTGCTATCCGGGTGCTCTGGTCGAGCTTCTTTCTCGCAGATCTCGCACACCCCCACTGGCAATTCACTGGGTTGAGCAACTATCGCTACGAGCTGACGAACCCAGTATTCTGGCAAGTAGCTCAGAACACTGCCGTCTACGTCTTAGTCACCGTCCCTGTGAGCCTCGTGTCGGGTTTCCTACTCGCTATTGAAGCGAACAAGCGCTTGAGAGCTGTTGGACTCTACCGCACGGCACTTTTCTACCCAAGCGTTCTCCCCGCGATTGGCGCCTCAGCCATCTGGCTCTATATCTACCTTCCAGACTTCGGTCTCGCCGATCAATTCTTCAGCGCATTTGGCCTGCCCAGTCACAACTGGTTGGGGAATGCCGGTCTCGCTCTGCCGTCGATCATGGTGATAGCGATCTGGAAGCAAACGGGCTACTACACGATTCTCTGCCTTGCTGGGCTGCAGGGTCTCTCCCGTGATCTTTTCGAGGCTGCCGATATCGACGGAGCGAGTGGGTGGCAGATGCTGCGGTTGCTGACCGTCCCTCTCATGTCCCCAACACTCGTCTTCGTGTCCACGATTGCCATTGTTAATGGCTTTCAGATGGTTGATCAGCTGTTCATTCTCACCAATGGTGGTCCTAATAATGCCACCAATCTGTTGCTCTACTTCCTCTATCAGGAAGGCTTCCAGAACTTCAACATCGGGCGTGCCAGTACCGTGACAATCCTGATGCTAGCTGTGCTCATGGTGATCAGTCTTGTCAACTACCGCTCTCTGGATCGCAGCGCCCACTATGACTGATGAAGCAATAGCCGTGACCCGGACACTCCGGCCTCCTCAGAGTGTGCGCTCTGCCCGTCTTTTCAAGCGACTCGATGCTTGGCGCAGTGGGACGGTCTTGCTGGTGATCAGCGCTGTGTGGATCGTGCCACTCGTATGGGCCCTCGGGACATCGCTGCGGTCGAGCACCGAAGCCCTGGGAACAGGATGGCTCTGGCTGCCTGGGGCACCGACCCTCCAGAATTTCCTCGATGCTTGGAACGATGCTCCATTCCCGACGTACTATCTCAACACCATCATCATCGTTGGCGGGATTCTGCTTATTCAACTCACGACCATCAGTCTCGCTGGCTACGCGTTCGCGCGCGTCCCATTCCCGGGGCGGGAGTTCTTCTTCGGCCTCTTCATTTTTCAGCTCCTGACCCCGATCACTGTCCTCGTGCTTCCCAACTTCCTCACGATGAAGGATCTGCACCTCATCGATCACCGTCTCGCCATCATGTTGCCCTATATGGCTTCTGGGTTCGGGACCTTCCTCATGCGCCAGGCGTTTCGCCAGGTACCGCTCGAACTCGAAGAAGCCGCTCGCGTCGATGGGGCGCGCTGGTGGCAGCTGCTACGGCACGTCTATCTGCCCTCCACCCGCGCCTCGCTCGTAGCCTTTTCGGTCGTCTCCATCACCTACCACTGGAATGACTTCATCTGGCCACTGCTCGTCACTAATACGCCGAGGAGCCGCCCACTTACGGTCGGGCTGGCAAGCTTTACACAGGCGTCCGAGAGTGGTGCTCAGTTCCCTCTGATTATGGCCGGGACGGTATTGGTGATGTTTCCAGTCCTGCTAGCCTTTCTTATTTTCCAGCGCCAGTTTATCAACAGCTTCGTGCGCTCGGGGATCAAGTAACTGCTCTCACCGGCTGCGCGAGCAGCTTCGCCGGAGTGTGGTAGAGTAAGCCACGGTCTGCGACGAGGTACGAGCCAACGACATTTGGCCCCTTCACTCAGGCTTCTGAATGGCACCCAGCCGGTCACCGGCTCGCATCCACAGTGAGGGCGCTGTAGACATGGCAACAGTAGCTGTCGCAATGAGCGGCGGCGTGGACAGTGCGGTCGCAGCAGCGCTGCTTGCTCAGCAGGGGCATCGAGTGTGCGGGCTCACGCTGCGGCTCTGGAGCGAAGAGCACGGACCAGGAGCAACACGTGAAAATCGCTGCTGCTCCTTAGAGTCTGTCCGAGATGCCCGCCGCGTGTGCGATCTTCTCGACGCCCCCCACTACGTGCTCAATGTGGAAGACACCTTCAAAGAACACATCGTCGATCGCTTCGTGACGGAATACGTCGCCGGGCGGACACCGAACCCGTGTGTCCGCTGCAACCAGCACATCAAGTTCGATGCCCTCCTAAGCCGAGCTCTGGCTCTGGGCGCAGACTTCATCGCAACCGGACACTACGCTCGTGTGGAGCACGACCCCAATGGTCGGGCGCGACTCCTCCGTGGCTGCGACAGGCAAAAGGATCAGTCGTACGCACTCTGCCGTCTTAACCAGCAGCAGCTACAGCGAAGTCTGTTTCCCCTGGGAGCGCTCACCAAGCCCCAGGTACGCAGTCTTGCCGGAGAGTTCGGCATCGAGATCGCCGAGAAGCCCGAGAGCCAGGAGCTCTGCTTTGTGACGAGCGGCAGCTATCGCGACTTCCTGCGC
>JAMCTA010000095.1 GCA_023381895.1 Chloroflexota bacterium | reverse complement strand
GGCAGCAAGACGTGCCCCATCTCAGGGTGGATGAGCCCGTGGAGGACGCGACCACCAGCAATGACCCCACCACCGACACCAGTGCCGACAGTGAGATAGATGGCCGGATCACAGCCCCGCGCCGCTCCCCAGCGCGCTTCGCCAATAGCAGCAGCATTGACGTCATTTTCCCAGCCCACCGGGATGTTCAGCGCCCGCTGCAACGGTCCGACGATGTCTGTAAAGCCCCAGCCCGCTTTAGGAGTTGAGGTAATAAAGCCATAGGTGGTTGAGTCCGGATGCAGATCGACGGGGCCGAACATGCCGACGCCAAGGGCCCGCAATGGCCGGTGGGCATGGTGCCGCTGGAAGAAATCGATGCACCGCTGCAGCGTCTCCACAGGCGTCGTGGTAGGGATCACCTCCTGCGCATCGATAGCAGTAGGATTTGACCCCACCACCAGCACAAACTTGGTACCGCCGCCTTCGATAGCACCATACCGCTCGTCGATCGTCGACCTCCCTGACAGGCTGGAGTCGTGCCGTCCCTAGAATCCTAGCACCCGTATCTTCCGGCATCACCCGAGGCATCGCAGCGCTGCGGCCGCCCGCTGTGGATCGCCGGCTTCTGCCCAGGCCAGCGCGAGGCGCTGCCATACTCTTGGCGCCAGTGCGGCATCAGCTGCAGCAATGAGACCAGCCCAGCGTTCAGCGGTTTCCAGGTCCTTCGCCGTGAGCGCCAGCTCGAACCGTCCCCAAGCAAGCTCCGCTCTCTCTGGAAGATCGACTGTCTCCTCTTGGACCGGTGCACTTTCCGCAGACCCTCTCCATTCCCGCTGCAACCGCAGCAGCTCGGCCCACAACTCTTTGAGACCCGCTGATCCCTGCGGCGGATCGAGAGCGCGCTGGATGCGGCGCGCCGCATCTGTCACTCTCCCGGTCTGGAGATCGAGCCGGGCAAGCGCGGCGAAGCACTGGTTGAGTAAGCGCTGACCAGCAACGATCGCTGCAAGCCAGAGCACGACCGGAACATCCGCGTCACTACCCACTGCGCCGCCATCTGCCAGAAGCCGGCTCGCGAGCACGCTAGGCGCGAGGGCTGCGGCGAGCCCCTGCGCCTCGGCAAGCAAGCCTCTCGCCGTTTCGATAGCCCCAAGTTGCTCGTGACTACGGGCCAGCTGCACGAGCAACTCTACACGCACCACGCGCTCGTGCGGCACGTCCTCCGTAGCCTGCCCTACTCTATTCAAGACCTCTTGCAGCAGCGCTACACGCTCCACGACTTCCAGAGCGGCAGCACCAGTGACTGCCAGCCGCGCCGCGTCCCAGACCGCCCCGGCTCGGCGTGCCACCTCGATCAGCTTCATCACCTCGGGGAGCTGCGTATCATCGAGGAGCGCTGCCGCGCGCACCACAGCCCAGCGCAGTCGCTGTTCCTCATCAGCGAGACCCGCACCTTCACCCGCCAGCGCTCTCTTACCCTGCTCCAGGGCTTGCAGCGGCTGTCCAAGCAATAGCCACGCCTCGACAGCCACAACCGCACCGACCTGGCCACCATCAGACCGGAGAGCGAGCAGATGCGCAATCGGCACGCCAAGAGCGGCTGCGAGCTGCTCGAGCGTGTCCAAGGACGGAAGCAACGTGCCGTGCTCGATGCGACTGACTGTTGCCGGGGAGAGCCTGTCACCAGCGAGCGCCGCCAGCGTGAGGTGACGCTGCAATCGCAGCACCCGCAGCGTTGCTCCAAGATGAGTAGCAAGATATTTACTCATAGTAAATATCTTGCCGGATTATTGTGTATAACGCAAATGACAGGTATACTCCGCCCATTGTCACCACCTGTGGATAGGATCAGTCGCACGCAGAAAGGACCCTATTGCCATGCCGCGCGCCCTCATTACCGGCATCACTGGGCAAGATGGCTCGTATCTCGCCGAGTTCCTCCTCGGCAAGGGCTACCAAGTCTTTGGGCTCATCCGCCGGAGCTCTACAGTCACCGACATCCGGATCCGGCACCTGCGTGATCGCATCACGCTTCTTGAAGGCGATCTTCTTGATCAGCCATCGCTCATTGCCGCTGTTGGACGCGCCGAGCCTGACGAGGTCTACAATCTCGCCGCCCAGTCTTTTGTGCCCACGTCGTGGGTCCAACCGGCCCTCACAGGTGAGTACACCGCATTAGGCGTGACCCGCGTACTCGAAGCAGTACGCTTTGCTCGTGCTCCAATCCGCTTCTACCAGGCCTCCAGTAGCGAGATGTTTGGCAAGGTGCAGGAAGTCCCCCAGACCGAGCGAACGCCCTTCTACCCCCGCAGTCCGTATGGCATTGCCAAGGTCTATGGCCACTGGATCACAGTGAACTATCGCGAGAGCTACGGACTCTTCGCGTGTTCCGGCATTCTGTTCAACCACACATCACCTCGCCAGGGCCTCGAGTTCATTACACGGAAGCTCAGCAATGCCGCCGCTCGCATCAAGCTCGGTCGCCAGCAGTACGTGCAGCTCGGCAACCTCGATGCTCGCCGCGACATGGGCTACACACTCGACTACGTACACGCTATGTGGCTCATGCTCCAGCAGCCTAAGCCTGATGACTACGTTATTGCAACCGGTGAGACCCACAGTATCGCTGAGATCGCCGAACAAGCGTTCCTCAACGTTGGGATCGGGAACTGGCGCGATTACGTGCGCATCGATCCGAGCCTGTTGCGTCCCGCCGAAGTCGACATGCTCGTCGGCAACCCGGCAAAGGCCCGCGAACGGCTTGGCTGGAAGCCTGAGGTGGATTTCAGAGGCCTGGTCAAGCTCATGGTGAAGTCGGACCTCGCGCTCGAAGAGCGCAACCTCGACTAGGAATCGCTCCCACTCTCCGCGCGCAGGAAGGACAGCTCGCTAGCTCCACCGCTTCCGCACATCGGGCTAGCCGAGCAGTCCTCCCGTCATCGCCGCTCGCACTGCCAGTGCTCCCGCCAGAAGGCAACCAATAGCCGTCACAAATGACTCTCGACGCCCATCCCACCACTGACCGCCAAGGGCCTCACCAGCGGGGATGGCGAGCAGGATGACCGCGCCGTAGAGGAAATGCAGTCCTTGCTGCGGTCGCTGACCCGAGATGAACACGATCACCCCAACGATGGCCTCCACGAGAATGAGCGCCTCCGCTAGACGCAAGCTGCCTCTGAAGGCAGGGCTTATGGGCTTGAGTCGCACGGCCAGAATGATGCCCCAGATTGCACAAATGAACGTGTAAAGGAAAACAGCACCAAACAGCGCTCGATGAAGCTCAATCACAGCTCTTCCATTTCCGTCGGAGCAGCACAGACGGTCGCACTCGAAATTGATGTGCCGGTTGCGACCGTCCTCGAACCACCTTAGTGAACGTTAGCATGTGGTCGTCGTCGCGGCCTACGGCGCGAACCGCGGCGTGCCGCTACAGACGCGCACCGGGGAGCACGGATCGCTGTGTTTCGTAACGCCGCCTTCTTGCTTATCACAGAAGGCGTGACTCGCATTGCTTCGATCGCGCTGGCTATCGTCATTGCTCGAGGAATCGGTCCCGAAGGCTACGGCCGCTACACCTTCGCACTAGCTTTCGCTGCGACTGCCAGCACGTTTGCCGACTTCGGCACAGGCCGCTTCCTCACTCGGGCGATTGCCCACGACCACGCGCGCGCCTCTCTACTCTTCGGTTCGACGCTCGTGCTCCGCGCTGTTCTGCTCCTTCTCAGCTATGGCATCGCTGCTGCCCTCCTTCCGGGGCAACCGCGGCAAGATGTGCTGCTGCTGGCCCTCTTTCTCCTCGTCTCAGCAGTCCAGTCCTTCGCATTCCTCTTCCGCTCCGTCTACTTTGGCTTCGAGCGCATGGAGTTCGACACTGCGACTCGCTTCTTAGAGCGGCTCCTCGCAACCGCAGGGGCACTCGCCCTTGTGCTCCTCGGCTTCGGGTTGCTCGGCCTGGCTACCGCCTTCCTGATCGCCGCTCTGATTGACCTTCTTCTTGTTGCACTGCTTTGTTTCCACTTCTTTGCCACGCCGGATTTCTCAGAGCTACGTACTACATGGTGGCCGGTACTCCGTACGGCTTTCCCACTGGGCTTGTTCGGCATCATCCTCACGCTCTCGAGCAACACACCGTTCTATGTGTTGCGCGCCTCGGCAAACGCCGCTGCCATCGGACAGTTCTCCGCCGGCGTGACGCCAGTGCTCGCGCTCATCCCTGTGCCGGTGACCATTGCCTCTGCTGCGCTGCCGGCGTTCTCGCGCCTTCTCCGCAGCAGTGATGCAGAGGCAGTCACTGCCTTCCACCTCCTCTGGCGTATCTTCGTTCTCGCTGGTCTCGCGGCAGCGCCAGGAGTCGTGATCGTCGCCCCCCCGCTCGTCGAGCTGGTCTATGGG
>JAMCTA010000003.1 GCA_023381895.1 Chloroflexota bacterium | reverse complement strand
GTAGTTCTCCCCTTGAAAGGTTTACAAGAGCAGCTATGACGGAGAGAAGTGTGATGGAGCGGCGAAGTGCTCCCAGCGTCCAGGTGTTGGCCTCAGCCGAGGAAGTGGCTCTGGCGGCTGCGGAGCAGGTTCAGCGTCAGCTCAAGAGGCGCTCCGATAGCGTACTCGCCTTGCCAACGGGGCAGACGCCGATCGGTCTCTATGCGGAGCTTTCGCGCCGCTGTCGCGATGGCGAGCTATCCTTCGCAGACGTGCGCACGTTCAATCTAGATGAGTTCGTGCACATTCCTCCTGACTCGCCGCTCAGCTTTGAGAGCTACATGATGCAGCACTTGTTCTCGCACATCGATGTTGATCTAGCGAAGGTCCGCCTCCCGAATGGGAACGCCCCGAATCTAGATGCGGAGTGCCGGGATTATGAGCGAGAGATTGCCGCTGCTGGAGGTATCGATCTCGCTATCGTCGGCATTGGACTCAATGGCCACCTGGCATTCAACGAGCCAGGCACGCCGTTCGAGAGCCGTACCCACGTCGTCCGCTTGAGTCCCTCTTCACGGGAGGCCTTTGCCGCGGAGTTCGGTGGTATCGACCGGGTGCCAGAGCTTGGGATCACAATGGGACTGGGCACGGTTGGCGAGGCGCGGCGTATCATCCTCCTCGCCTTGGGGCAAGATAAAGCGGAAATCGTGGCGCGTGCTTTGGAGGGGCCAGTCACGGTTGACGTGCCAGCGTCGATCTTGCAGCAGCATCCAAACGTACAGGTGATTCTCGACCGCGGGGCAGCGCATCGCCTTCACGTTATGTCATAGTCGTGGTGGTCCGGTAGCAGGGCGCTGGCAGAGTTCTTGCTGATCACCGAGGATGTGGCACATTTTCCACAAAGCATATGGATGAGTAGACTGTGATGGTCAGCCGCAGTTGTGACATCCGTGTGGTAGGCGTGTAGGATTATCGTTGCTTGCGCACGAGGGACTCATTCATTTTTCTCATCTCCCAAAGAGTGGATAGCCTCTCGTACAATATGATGAGCGTCAGGAAGGCGTCTTTCCTGACGCTATCCCACAAGGTGAAAAGGGAGTCGTCAACATCGCACGAGACATTCGGGTCAATGACAAGATTCGCGCTCGAGAAGTGCGCGTAATCGGGGAGGACGGTCAACAGCTCGGCGTCTATAGTTTCTATGCTGCTATGAATCTGGCGAAGGAGCGCGGGCTCGACCTCGTGGAGGTCGCTCCAAATGCGGTTCCGCCAGTATGCCGTCTCATGGACTATGGCCGCTATAAGTACGAGCAGCAGAAGCGTGAGCACGAGGCCCATAAGACTCAGCGCACGAACGATCTCAAAGAAGTGCGCATGTTTCCGGGAATCGATGACCATGATCTCGAAACGAAGACGAAGCTGATTCGGCGTTTCGTTGAAGATGGAGATAAGGTCAAGGTTACGGTCCAATTTCGCGGGGCACAGATGCGCCATCAGGACATCGGTCGCGACGTCCTCGAGCGGATCCTCACCAACCTTCGTGGAGTAGCGGCTCTGGAGCGTCCGATCGTGATGGAGGGGCGCAGCATGAGCATGTTTCTGGGTTCCGCAGTGCACCGGCAAGGTGGTGCGACGAGTGTTGTGCGTCCGGCGGGAGAGGCAGGTCCTCCTCAGTCTGAGGCGACTACGCCAACTGTGGAATCGACCGTGCCTTTACATCCGGTCGCCAGCGGTCCGGTGGGGTCTCCCGAAGCCGGCCCGCAAGCTCCATCCAGAACGAGTCGAGGCCGCCCGGCTTCATAGCGCTCTTCAGGCGGATGCTGCATGACTAAGCCGGATGGTCGCCGAGTGCGTCTTGCCGATTTGCTCGTGGAGCGGGGCTTCTACTCGACACTCGAGCAGGCCAGCGCGCATATCCTGGCAGGCCATGTACGGGTGGATGGTGGCCTTGTGGATAAGGCAGGGACCGCAGTCTCGACGACTGCACGGTTGGTAGTGCGCGCTGGGACGCGCTTCGCCAGCCGTGGTGGCTTCAAGCTGGCGACGGCATTGCAGACATTTTCGATACAGGTCTCAGGGCGCGTGGCGATCGACTGTGGAGCTGCGGCCGGAGGGTTCACGGATTGCCTTCTGCAGCAAGGTGCATCTTTCGTACACGCCGTTGATGCTGGAGTCGGTCAGCTTGTGGGTCGTCTTGCGGCAGATTCTCGTGTCCGTAACTGGGAGCGTACCAACTTGGGAGAGCTGCACAGAGTACAGTTCGAGCCTCCTCCTGATCTCATCACGCTCGATCTTTCTTATCTGTCGCTGAGGGATGCACTACCCCTCGCAAGCCGGCTCCTCGATGCAGAAGGCGATGTCCTGGCATTGTTTAAGCCGTTATTCGAGGTGGAAGATGCTAGTGCGCGCCGGACCGGTCGGATCAATGGAGATCATCTCATCGTGGAGAGTCTACAGCGTGCACTCGACGTGGGGGCGCGGGCAGGGCTACAGCCGCTGAGAGGCATAAAGCTGGCGCTACGCCCTCGCCACGGTGTCCACGAGTATTTCCTGTGGTTTCAGCGCGCTACCTTGGCGGCGCAGTGGACACCTTCTTACGATGAACTGGCGGACCTCGTGGGAGGTAAGGGGATAGGGCCTGACGAAGCGTGGTAGCAAGAGCTACGGACCCAGTGACAGTTGCCAGGTGGGAGACCAGGGGGAGTGTTACCGCCGGACCATTCCTCCGCTTACTATGAGCGTATGGCAAGAGTGAAGACACCCTGGTCAGATCTAGGTCGACTACCGCAGCGGCTGTTGATTCTTTTGGCGCTGCTGCCAGTGGGCCTATTCGCAGTTCCTGCTAGTCCAACCTACGCCGACCAGTCTCCATATCTCCTGCCATGGCAGGCAGGCCAGTACTACGAATGCATCCAAGGCAACAACAGCGTTGCCGATCATCGGGGTGTGGAAGCATATGCGTGGGACTTTCCGATGCAGGTAGGAACACTCATCTTGGCTGCCCGTAGTGGAACGGTCACGATGGTGAAGGACGATTCCAACACCGCAGGCTTCAATATCTCATATGCCAGCGATGCCAACTACGTAGTCATCAATCATGGCGATGGTACCCAGGCGCTCTATCTCCATTTGATGTACGGCGGAGCGCTCGTTCACGTCGGTGAGACGGTCGTCCGAGGACAACCAATTGCGCTCAGCGGAGACACCGGGTGGACGAGCGGACCACACCTGCACTTCGTCGTCGAAGAGAGTTCGTCAACGGAGCATCTTACGCAGTCACTTCCGATCAGCTTTGCAGACGTCAACGACTGGGGTGGAGTTCCTCAACCTGGCCGTTGGTACACTTCTCAGAACACCGTGGCAACATCGATTCCTCGGCTCCCACCGCTCGTGGCCTCTCATCGGGACACCCCTATCCAGGCAATCGCGACCACGACCGAAGGCTCCCGCCTGGATTACGGCATCCCGCATGGCCACTTCTTCAAAGAAGCGAATGGGCATGGTGGTGCAGGTATCACCGGATATATCGTTACTAATGATTATCACGTCCCGTTCTGGAGCGACTTTGCGTCTCTGGGAGGCGTCCGGCTACTGGGTTATCCGATTGCCGATCGATTCACGATGGGTGGCTTCGTTGATCAACCGTTCCAGAAGGCGGTACTGCAGTGGGATGCTGCGACGCAGTCTTTCAACTTTCTCAACGTCTTGGACATCCTGCACGACGACGGTGATGATGCGTGGTTGCAGGCCTACGACCAGATTCCGCCGCCGCTGAGCACGGCGCCTGATACTGGCTTGAACTGGTCCCAGATCGTGCGGCGACATCTGGCGCTACTCGATTCCAATCCAACCCTGCAACAGTACTTCCTGAGCGCACCGGACTGGCTGAATCGCTTCGGCCTACCGATGAGCGGGGTAGTCGATGAGGGCCCCGATTTGGTGGTGCGCTGTCAGCGAGCAGCACTGCAGCTATGGAAAGTCGACGAGACCTGGGCGAAAGCCGGGCAGATCACTGTGGTCAATGGTGGTGATCTCTTGAAGGCGCGCGGGCTGTTGCCCCCCTCCTCGACCGGCGTTGATTATGCGCCGGTGCCATAGGAGACGGCGTCCAGCGGATGGCCTGGCGTCGCTCACGTAGAGGCTCCGGCATGCGCGCTGCCGTAAGGCCGTTCCTGAGGTTACCGGTCAGTACGGAGTGCTGTGTGCAGCTGGATTACCCCCTAGATACGTCCTGACCGGCAGCTTCGAGAGATTCCGGTGTGCCAATATCACGGACGTAGACCTCTGGTCCGGCTATCACGCCTCGAATGCGCAGATCACAATGCAGCAGGTGCGGCATAGCGTGGAGACCGATGTCACACGGTGCATCCGCGGGTAGGCGATCGAGAGCTCGCCTGCCGAAGATGTAGATTCCGGCGGCAGCTAGATTGCTCGGTAGGTCTTCGCGTGCCGGTTTCTCGAGAAACGCCGTGATCCATCCCGACGAGTCTGTTACGGCTACTCCTTGATCCGCCGGCTGGTGTGGCTGTAGTATCTCGCAGTGGTTGCATCGTAGCATTATTGTAGATGGCACGCGGCAGGGCTGTTGAGGAGTGGTGACTTCCCAGAGGTCGCTGCAAAGGAAGGGATCGCGGTGCCATCTTACGCGGGTCTTCTCGATACCGTCTCTTACTGCTTGCACGCGATGGGCGCCTATCGTGGTGAGAGCGAAACTAAGCGCAACCTTGATAGAAGCGATTCGTCCAGATGATTCAGAGTGAGGAGTGCCTGGGCAGGACCGTCTCTAGCGGATCTTCGGCAGAGGGGAAGGAGCGGTGAGCGCTGAGTTACCGGTGTTCATCCATTGTCTGTTCCGATCGGGCAGTACCTATCTCTTCAACGCCTTTAGGCGTTCTCCGTCAGGCTACTATTGCTACGAAGAGCCCTTTTCCGAGCATCTCATCAATCCAGATTCGAAACTCTTCTATGACCTAGAGTTCACGAATAGCCTGACACGGCATCAGCGACATCCGGAGCTCGATCGGCCTTACAAGTTCGAGTTTGCACCGTTGCGGTCCGAGCTACCACGAGTGTTTGACCGCAGCTTCCCGTACGAGCTAGCGTTTCTCCAGCCCGATGAAGAGCAACCGGCTCTGGAACGCTATGTGCAGTTCCTCCTGGACCGGGCGCCCGAGCGTGCCTTGTTACAGTTTTGCCGTTCGGCTTTTCGGAGCCGCTGGCTACACCGGCGATTTGCAGCGGTGAGCATCTATCTCCTCCGCAACGCGCACGATCAGTTTATGTCGCACAGCATCAGTCCCTTCTTTCTCGCTGCGAATCTCCGCTTTCTCAGTGCGCGGACGCGACCACCACTCATTTCTACAATTGCCGAGAAAGTGGGGGTACAACGGTTCGGTGATGGGACACTTGAAGAGGAGATTGACTTCTATGTGGCACAGGCAGAGAAGCTCTCAATGCCTGACCACTATCGAGCGTTCTTGCCCTTGTGGCTTCTCGCGGCAATTGAGAACGTCGCGTGGTGCGATCAGGTCATAGACATCGACCAGTTGTCGACGTCATCGAGTTACGGGGTGCAAGTGCTTGATCATTTGGCTTCCCTCGGCGTCACTGGCTTGGATTTCAGCGACTGTCGCATCCAGCAGCGTCCGTTTGGTGAACGAGCTGAACAACTCTTCAAGCCGATCGAAGAGGAAACGATACGCCTATTTGAAGGCTCCGGCTACGACCGCCAGTTCATCGCGGAGCTACCGCTTGGCTTACGTGAGGCTCCTTAGTGGCCTCCGCCATCACTTCCCTCATCTCAACGACGGCAGCGTGCGCGTCCATCCAGTCGTGAGCCCACTGGGCGATGGCGGTGATCACTCCTTCGAGCGCTTCGCCTTTTGGAGTCAGCCTATAGTAGATGCGGACGGGAGTATCAGGAACCACCACCCGTTCTACAATGCCCTCGTTCTCCAGTTCCTTGAGCCGCTCTGACAGCATGCGATCACTGAGGGCAGGAATCGAGGTGCGAAGGTCGCTAAATCGTGTCTTACCTGCCAGGAGTGCTCTCAGGATGGCGCCTGTCCAGCGACGACCGATAACCTCGATCGCGCGATGAAAATACGGACAGAAGACCGTTATCTGTCCCTCGTGTTCCATGGCGCTCACCACCTTTTCACCCACGTCCCTTATTGTAACGGAGGATTGCAACTCTTCGTAATCTATTCTCATTTCTTTAAGTCACTTACCCTTGGTAAGATATAGGGAGACGTAAGGAATGTGGGTCGTGATAGAGTTAGGTATTCCAGGCACGCTGCTCACATTCTTTCCCTTCCCCGGTGCTTTGCAAGGTCGACAAGGGTGGGGACAGGTTGGCCAGGTCGCCCTAGAAATTTCACAGGGGGCAGGGAGCTTCTGGGAGCGATGCCTTCCCCAGGCTGGAATATCAGTGAGCGCCGCCCGCGATCCGCAGTACGGTGAGGTCCTGGACTTTACTGATTCTGATGGGCTGGCTCTGCGCTTCATTCCCTCCGGGGAGCTTCCTCCGCTCCAACTTCCCAAGATTAGCAGTAGCTGACCGCAGCGCGAGTTACGACGGCACTCGAAATGGCTGTGACCACGCGGAGCGTCCGTTTGAATCCGTGGCCTGCACGCGCAACCACTCCGGTCTGCCTCGGAGCGGGATCTCCACCTCTTCAAGTAGAGTGATGCCATCCCAGATTCGGAAAGTGTTCCGTGAGGCGAACGACAGGGCGTAGACTGTCCGACAAGGGGAACAGCGTACACTCAGAGTCTTGCCATCCAAGGAGATTCTATGGATCAGCGGCCCATTACTACTATAGAAGCTGCCTTTGCGAAGGCTGGCTACGATGCTCGGCGCCGTTCGCTCGGGCGCTACGACTACGACCCAACCCAGGGCCCCGTCGGGGAATCGGAAGTGGCTGTCGTCGGCTGCCACCCCCCACAGCTCGCGTCCCCTTTGCCAGGACTCATCCCAAGGAGCGACTGCAATACCCTTCTCACTATCGAGAACAGTGCCGCCGTTGTACACCTCGAGGGCATGGGCCGCTGGGACCTCCAGGAGATCCGTGACGGTAAGTCCGGACCAGTGTGGGTGGGCGATTACGACGAAAGTACCACCGGTCGCGAGTAGCTCTGCCGATTCCGCTGCTCGCATCGATACGGGTGGCAGAGAGTCGGGGAGTGATCCGATGGCGACAAGATGGAACTGGCCCCCGAGCTCGGCACCGGTGGCCGTGACTTCAGTGCCAGCAATCAGAACCATTCCGTGGGTATCCAAGCCTTCGAGAGGAGTGTGTACGTTGTGATCTGTGATGGCAACCGCGTCGTACCCTTGCTCTGCATACCAATCGACATACTCTTGGGGCGATAGCCGCCCGTCTGACCCGGTCGTGTGCCCGTGCAGATTCACGCGCAAATGGTGGTGCTCTGGCGCTAGCAGCTCCATCCCGTTCTTTTTCTCCCTACGACTGCCTCTGCCCAGTGTAGCTGAGTTCAAACGTTGGCCTGACATTTCGGCATGATAAATCTGGACACTACTCTTCGATTCTGGACCCGGCACCAGGCCAGCAACATTACTTCAATACGCGGTATCGCCAGGGCCGAATTTGACCTTGCTGCGAGATATACTCGTCCCGCAGGACGCACTGGTTCTGCAACTGGTAGGCTCATCTGATCGGATGAGAGCGAGAGCGGACCTCTCCGAGCCTCCTGTGCTCACGGACGGAGATTCCTCGCCTGTGGTAGAGCAGCTGGTGTGGTCGTGCGTGGCCCTGCTTCCGGTGGGGGCTTGCCGTTAGGCGCCAGATCGTCGTGAGTCAGCAAGAGGGCCTGGCAGCTCGGGTGGCATTACGGCGCCGTCTTCTGATGTCTTAACCGGGTTCTCTCCGGTGACGATGGAATGCTACTGTGGCAGATGTGAGCAGGATACTCCGGCAGGGCGTACCGATGTATGTCGGACCGCGTGCACAAGCCTCGACCGACCTGTTCTGCTTCGTGTCCGATGCCTACCGGCTCGGCGAGATCTCATCCTGGCAGGACATTGGCGGCAGTTACTCGTTGAACGTGCGTTTGGACACGAGCGTGGGCCGCGTCGTCTTACGTGTGCACAGGCCATGGGTGTCGACCCGAAGGCTGGAAAGCCTCCAGCAGCTGCGGCGCTTCCTCAGCTACTCTCACTCCGTCGTATTGCCGCTCGCAACGGCGGAAGGAGTAACGTGGCTGCGCTGGCGAGATCGCCTCGTCGAGTGTGAGCCGTACGTTGAGCACGACGCTGTGGCGGATGATCTGTCACGGGACTTCGAGGCTTTTCGCGTACTGGGAACGCTCCACGCTGTGCTGCGCCAGGTTCCACGCCAGAATGTTGTGCAACCACTGGTACGGAACTACGCTCCGCTGAGACGGCTAAGGCGCTGGATTACTGCTGTGGCAGCGATTGCGATAGCGAGGCAGGATACTCAGGGGGAACAGGCGCTCGCTGTCTGCGCCCTGGCGCAGGAGATTCTTGCCAAAGTGCAAGCTACGTGGTGGCGCTTTAGAGCTTCTCTCCCCTGTCAGCTCATTCACGGTGACTACGGTGGTGAGAACGTGCTGTTTTCGCGAGGAAACGTCGTGGCAGTACTTGACTGGGACTTTTGTGGTTGGGCCGAGCGGGTGTATGAGCTCGCATACTCCGTCTACTTCACGATGGCTCGACACGAAGCTACATTCAATCTGGCGCAGTGGCATTGGGCAAACGTGTGCATGCTGGTGGGTACCTATGAGGACGCGTCACAGGAGCCTTTGACCACTGGTGAGCGTCAGGCGTTCTGGGCAGCACTGTGTCTCGTGCCACTTTACTGGGTTGGAGAAGCCCTCTTTCTCAATGATCCGATTCGTGCCGTAGGTGCTCAAGAAGACAAGGTCAGAGGGCTGGCTGCGAGTCTCGGTGTCCTGTCTGGTCTTCTCGATCGGGGCGGTGTAGAGACTCGCTAGTGTACTCTAGCCCCCGATGTGAGACATCTCTACTTTCGCCCGCTTCTGCACGCGCACTGCGCGGAGCTCGGAGTAGCGGTCGTGACGAATGTGCCAGCGCGACTGCACAAGATCAACAAGCTGGTCGTCAGTTGCTCCAGATCGAAGTGACTCGCGCAGATCAAAGCCAGAGTGGGCAAAGAGACAGGTATAGAGCTTTCCTTCTGCAGACAGGCGGGCGCGTGTACAGTTGCCGCAAAATGGCTGGGTGACCGATGCAATGATGCCGATTTCCCCGCCATCATCGACGTATTCCCAGCGGGTCGCTACTTCCCCAACGTAGTTGGGCTGGAGTGGGCGGAGTGGCCATCTGTTGTGGATCTGCTCGAGGATTTCCTGGGCGCTGACCACTTCCTCGCGGCGCCATCCATTGGTATTGCCGGCATCCATGAACTCGATGAAGCGGAGGATGTGCCCAGTGCCGCGGAAATGGTCAGCCATCGGAAGCACTGCGTGCTCATTGAACCCGCGCCGCACGACCATGTCGATCTTGATGGGTGCGAGTCCTGCCGCCGCTGCGTCCTCGATCGCAGCGAGTATTCGGCTCGCCGGGACACCCACATCGTTCATACGTTGAAACGTCGCGTCGTCCAAAGCGTCGAGGCTGATGGTGATGCGGTTGAGACCGGCTTCCCGGAGCTCTTGCGCCAGCGCCGGCGTCAAGAGAGCCCCATTCGTCGTGAGGGTGAGGTCGTGGACGCCGTCGACCGTACGCAGCATCTGGACGAGCCGGGGAACGTCGCGTCGAAGCAGGGGCTCTCCACCTGTAAGGCGGATCTTCTGCACTCCCAGCCGAGCAAAGACCTTGCTGATCCGTGTGATCTCTTCGAAGGTCAAGAGTGAGTCGCGCGGCAAGAAGTGGAAGCGCGCACCAAATACGGCGCGCGGCATGCAGTACACGCAGCGGAAGTTGCACCGATCGGTCAAGGAGATTCTGAGATCCTGGAGCGGCCGTCCGAGAGAGTCAGTCACGGCGCTCGTGAGGGTAGATGCAGTACCGGCGATGCTCGTTGTGGTGTTCATACTCATTGTCATCCTGGTCTCGCGATGATACGAATGTCGCGAATGAGTGCGGCGGCGGTCACGTCGCTGCCTAAGACGACCCGCTCACGGCCTTGAGGATCGATGAGATAGGTCTCTGTCGCGCTCGGTGAGAGCCAAGTTGGAGGATGGCTGAGCGCTCCTACCTCAGCAAGTCCACGGGCAGCTTCGGTTCCCACATAGTAGTGCGACCAGATACTCTGAAGTTGTTGCTGGCTACCGATGAGGTAGTGCCAGTTTGGCAGTGTGAAGGCAGTGAAGACAGATCCTCGAAGGTCGGGCGCAGCACCGTCACCGCCCGGATCAACCGTGACCCCGAGCCACGTCACCGTGCCTTCAGTGGAACTGAGACGGAAATCGGCATCTGCGAGGTGCTGCACGGTGCTGCGGCAGGCGTCGGGACAGTGGGTCCACACGAAGGTCAGCACTACCACCTGGCCACGAAGCTGCGATAGACGCACTGTGCCACCGCGAGTGTCCTTGAGGGTAAAGTCGGGTGCAAGAGGCTGTCCAGGTACGAGCGCTCCAGTGAGCACGGGCGGAGCGGAGGAACCGACGGCGGCGATGCCACCTGCGACACCGGCAACGACAAGAATCGCAGCGAGGACAAAGAGGGCGGCGGTCGGTGCAGGATGGTCATGGGGTGGACGATAGCGACTCAGGTCGCGCATAGACTCTCACTCCCCTGCTGTGCCGTGTCCAGTCAAGTGTACGACGGGAACCCAGCGCGCAGATGGGCACTCCGATGCTTGACAGGTTGCTGGAAGAGTGACAACGTCATCCTCGTGCGAGTGCGGGAGTTAATGATCGGCGAGAGCATCTACTGCTCTGGAGAGGGCGAGGTGACATGGCATCCAGGCCAAACATCGTGGTGGTGATGACCGATGACCACGGGCAGTGGGCCTCTACTCCCTACGGAAATCGCGATGTCCGTTCTCCCACGCTTGACTACTTGGCCCGACGAGGAGTATGTGCGACGCAGGCGTTCACGCCTACCCCCGTGTGCTCACCGGCGCGCGCCTCCTTCTTCACCGGGCGCTTACCCTCTCAGCACGGTATCCATGACTACCTGCTTGAGGTGAACCTGCGTGATGTTGACCTCATGCGTGGAGAGGTGACACTGGCGGAGCTTTTGAAGGAGTCGGGCTACACGACCGCGCTCACTGGCAAGTGGCACTGTGGCCGGAGTCATGTGAAGGCTCGCGGTTTTGACTATTGGCTGAGCTACGAGTCCAACCAGCGCCCTCATTGCGGCCCTATCACGTTTGTGGAGAATGAAACGCCAGTCACTCTTGACAGCTTTCAAACGCCGTTCATCACGGACAAGGCACTTGGCTTTCTCCGCTCACGCGAGCGCTCATCGCCGTTCTTTCTCTTTGTCGGCTACGTCGATACTCACGCGCCATTTCGGGACCATCCACAGCGCCTTGTGGATCACTACTTGAGCGCCGATCTTCAACCCTTGCCGATTGAGCCTCCCGACACATCCCGTGCCTGGGCCCGGTTTGTTCCGCCCGCTGATCCCGAACAGCGGCGCAGAGATCTGGCGCAGTATTATGCGGCCGTCAGCTTCATCGATGAGCAAATCGGTCGACTGATCGATGAGCTCGAAGCCCAAGGAGAGCTTGAGAACACTCTACTTGTGTACGTCGCAGATCACGGTCATATGAATGGCCAGCATGGTCTCTACACGAAGGGGAATGCGACAGTTCCACAGAACTTCTACGAAGAGTCGATACGTATTCCGCTGCTACTGCACTGGCCGGCATGTCTTGCCAAGGGAGTGCGGATGGATGCCATGGTGGACCATCTGGATCTCTTTCAGACTATTCTTGATGCTGCTGGTGTCGAGATTCCTCTCCGAGAACGGGAGGCACGTCGCTACCCGGGGCGGAGTTTCCTTCCAATCCTGCTGGGTCATCCAACAGACTGGCGGCGGGTGCAATTCGGAGAGTACGGCAACGCACGCATGGTGCGCAGTGAGCGCTACAAACTAGTGCGGCACTATCCGCCGCACTCTGGGCGCTATCCGGACGAGCTCTATGATCTCCTCAGCGATCCGAGTGAGCGACACAACCTCGTGCTTTCCCCGGGCTATGAAGGTACTTTTGTTGCTCTTGATGCTGCGATCGAGGCACACTTTACCCGGTTTGAAGCACCGGAGCGATCGGCAAAGCGTATCCTGGAGCAGCCGATCTTCAACCCCAGTGAGCCGTGGCGTCTCGAGCGACCCCGTGTCGACCCAGCTCATTAGGTGCGCGGCGAGCTCTCCTCCAGGCAACGGCTGACTATCGAGCGTTGTGTCTGCTTGATCGTCAGAGGGCGCGCGGTGAGAGCCGTTGCTCAGACTTGACCTTGTGCTGCGCTAGTGATGCGTTACCGGCAGCGGTCCCAGCCTGTTTCTGTCAGCTCCGCCAGGTTTCCAGAGCGGCGTCTTGACCCGCCGCAACGTCTACCGTTGCCCCGGACTGGCGGAGGGTCTGGCCGAGAGCATCCAGGAGGGTCAGAGCGTTAGTAGGCGTGCAGCCGGCGCCCATCAAACCGACTCTCCATAACTTTCCCTTGAACGGCCCGAGTCCACCACCAATCTCGATGTTCCATTCGGCCAAGAGCGCTTTGCGGACGGCGGAGTCGTCAGTTCCCTCAGGAATCATGACCGTTGTCAACTGTGGAAGGTAGCAATCTTCCGGAACGAGGAGCTGAAGCCCCATCGCCCGCAGGCCAGCGCGAAAGCCTTGGGCGACTCTCCGGTGGCGCTCCCAGCGTGTGGCCAGCCCTTCCTCGGTGATCACCCGCAACGCCTCGCGGAGGGCGCAGATTGCAGGTGACGATGCCGTGTGATGGTATAGCCGCTCTTCACTCCAATAGCGGCCGAGAAGAGTGACATCGAGGTAAAAGCTCTGAACGGGTTTATGCCGCGAGAGGATGCGAGCGACCGTAGTAGGTGTCACGGTGATTGGAGCGAGTCCAGAGAGGGAGCCGACACATTTCTGCGAGGCACTATAGGCGACGTCGACGTTCCACTCGTCGATCAGCACCGGTATCCCACCGAGGGAAGTCACCGTATCCATCACAACAAGCGCACCTACGGCGTGGGCAGCGGCAATGATAGGTTGAGGATCTTGTGCGACACCTGTTGATGTTTCCGCGTGCACGAATGCGACCACTCGGGGACGGACACTGGCTACCACCTGCCGTAGGTCATCAGGATCTAGTGGCCGTCCCCATTCGCCTTCGACGCGGGTGACACGGGCGCCACACCGCTCCGCCACCTCTGCAAGGCGATTGCCGAAGTATCCACAGATGCCGGTCACGACGGCATCACCAGGCTCGATGATGCTGGACAAAGCAGCTTCCATACCGGAGCTGCCCGTTCCTGGAGCGGCCAGCGTGAGTGGGTTCTCCGTTTGGAAGAGGTAACGGAGCCCCTGCTGGACGTCGTTCATGATCTCTAAGAAGACGGGATCGAGATGACCAAGCAGCGGCGCACTTGCTGCTTGGAGTACTTGGGGCAAGACGTTGGCAGGCCCTGGGCCTAGGAGGAGCCGCTGAGGATTCAACCGTTCGCCGAGCTGTGGAGGTTGCCCTACAGTCACGCCTGGATACCCCCCTCTACGTCCTGAATCAGGTTGCGCAGGGCTTTGACCGCGACAGAGAATTGTTCAGGTCCTGTCCACCCGTGACTCCGGGCGGCGACCCGGAGATGTGGCTCAAGCGCAAGGACACCGGCATAGCTACGCCGATACAGTGCTGTCAGGACTTCGCGGAGTTCTCCGTCTCCCACGCCGGCTGGCACGATCCGGCCTTCTTCCCAGAGCGCGTCTTTGATGTGCAGATAAGCGACGAATTGCTCGAGAAGGGGCCACGCCTCTGAATAGGGACGCACCTTCACCACGACAAAGTTTGCGGGATCGAAGACTGCCCTGAGGTTGGCAGCGCTGACCGAATGAAAGATGTCTGCGCAACGCTCTCCATTCTCACCATAAATCTCGCGCTCGTTCTCGTGGAGCAAGACGATCTCCGGAGCCTCCCGCGAAGCAAGGTCTGTCAACAGCTGAAGCCGCCGCATCACCTCATCGCGATAGTGCTCAGGCGGCTCACCAACTGGAAGGTAAAAGGAGAAGATCCGGATATTGGGTGTTCCAACGGTACGAGCAATCTCGATCGCGCGGCGAAACCGAGGGATTTGATCGTCGAACGAATCTGTGATCTTCGTTTTGCCAATCGGTGATCCGATGCAGGCCACTGAGACTCCGTGTTCCTGCAGAAGCTTCTTGATCTGTGCAACATCCTCGTCAGTGAAATCGAGGACGTTCTTCCCCCAGGCACCGCGCAGGTCCAGCTGAGAAAGCCCCTTGGAGCGAAGCACGCTCAACTGTTCGGCGAAGTCGCGTGCGATCTCATCAGCGAAAACCGAGAGCGAAATATTCCAACTCATCGTAAAGGGCTTCTCCAAACTTCAACGCCACGATGCCAGAAGTTCCATCGCAAGGGTACCGTATGGCTTCGAACGAGGGCGGCACGGACCTCGGCCTCGCTACCGTGATGGCAGCAGAAGATCAGGCAGCCACCCCCGCCTGCCCCTAAGGCCTTCCCCCCAATGGCGCCCGCGTCAGTTGCCTCTAGGTGCTCGTCGTAGTCCTCTGATGCGAGAGAGGTCTTCCCGTGGGAAGGCCTCGAGCATGACAGTGGCGAAGAGAGATGGCGCCAGCAAGCACGCGACCAACCAGTGACTGGGGGAGCGGAGGAATATCCGTCCAACCACCCGCGCAATCGAGCCGAATTGGAGCCCTCGCCCGTAACGTCCTTGCGCCCAATGCGTCCTCTACACATGGAGCGAGCTGCGAACCTGGCTCTCCCCAAGCCGGGATGGTAACACCGAGGCTTCTATTTGCAAGAGCATTTCTGAAGCGTTGTCCTTCGCGGGATCTGAGTAGCCCGGCAGTGTGTGAGTACGTGAGCAATCGCTCAAGGTAGTCTCAACCTCTTCTTGCAGAGGTGGAAAGGACAGCGAGCCGTGAGTGAAGACAAACGTGGTCCAACGCCTGGAACCCCCCAGGCACGGCACGGTGGACAGGCAGTCAAAGAGAAGTACGGTCCTCAGTTCTACTCTGACATTGGCCGCAAGGGCGGTGAAGCCGTAAAGTCAGAGCGTGGTCCCGAGTTCTTCGCCCAGATTGGCCGCAAGGGTGGCGCATCTACCCGCGAACGCCACGGCGCGGCGTTTTTTGCGCGCATCGGTAAGAAGGGAGGAGAGCACCCCCGAGCCAGGTCTGAGTGATGGATCGTAATGGGAGGGCATTAGTCAGCCCTCCCATTACTGAGTCATCCCTTTGCTGGAGAGAGGATGCCGAGCCGCAGCTCTTTCAGCTGAGCTGGATCGACCTCTGAAGGGGCGCCGAAGAGGAGGTCTTGGGCGCTCGCGTTTTTCGGGAAGGCAATGACTTCCCGGATATTCGGCTCGCCTGCAATGAGCATAATGAGGCGGTCCAGACCCAGGGCGATGCCGCCGTGGGGAGGTGCGCCGGTATCGAACGCCTCAAGCATATGACCAAACTGTTCAGCGATCTGCTTGTCTGACAGACCGATGAAGCGGAAGACCTGCTCCAGGTAGCGCCTCTGATGGATACGAATGCTGCCACCGCCGATCTCGAACCCGTTCCATACGACATCGTATTGCTGCGCGATGGCTCGTTCTGGGTCTGAAAGGAGGATGGGGTAATCCTCGGAGCGTGGCGCAGAGAACGGGTTGTGCATCGCTTGATACCGATGCTCCTCTTCGTTCCATTCAAACATCGGAAATCCGGTGATCCAGCATCCAGCGAGTTCGTTGTGGTCGACCAGACCGAGCTGGTCACCGAGCTCAGTACGCAGCCGGGCGAGCACTTTGGCAACAGTGGTAGCCTCGCCGGCCACCGCCATGATGAGGTCCCCTGGCTGCGCTTGAGTTGTGGCGACGATCCCTGAGATCTCTGCTGGCGTCAAGAATTTGGACACCGGGCTTGTCACCCCTTCACTGCGCAAGGCGAAGGTCACCAGCCCCTTCGCACCGTACAAGCGGGCGCGCTGCGTGATGTCGTCGATCTCTCGCCGCGACCAACTGGCGCAACCAGGGACAACGATAGCCTTCACCTGACCGCCGCACTCGATGGCCTGTCGGAACACGCTGAACGCCGAGGTCGTAACGATTTGAGACAGATCGACGAGCTCCATGTCGAAGCGTAGATCGGGGTGGTCGTTGCCGAATCGGGCGAGGCTTTCCTCATACGTAAGGACAGGGAAAGGTACTTGGCGAATGCGCAGCTCGGTGAAATCGCGCGCAAGCTCGATGAGTAGCTCCTCGATGAGCTGCATGACGTCGTGCTGCTCGACGAAAGACATCTCGAGGTCGAGCTGGGTGAACTCGGGCTGACGATCGGCCCGGGTATCTTCATCGCGAAAGCAGCGCGCAATCTGGAAGTAGCGCTCGAAGCCAGCGACCATGAGCAGCTGTTTGAGCTGCTGGGGTGACTGGGGCAACGCGTAAAACTGCCCGGCATTGAGCCGGCTAGGTACGAGGAAGTCGCGCGCTCCTTCAGGCGTGCTCTTGATGAGTATCGGTGTCTCGATCTCATAGAAGCTGCGAGCATCGAGAAAGTCACGGATGCGCTTGATGACCTTGTGGCGGATCGCGATATTGCGCTGAAGCCGGGCCCGCCGGAGATCGAGGTAGCGATGCTTGAGGCGCACCGGCTCGTCTGGTTCTGGCCCCTCAGCGATACTGAATGGCAAGGACTCAACAGGATTGAGCACCTCAGCCTCGAGAGCGAACAACTCGACCTCACCTGTCGCGAGCTGAGTGTTGGTCGTGCCCTCGGGACGAGCGCGGACCTCACCGCGGACCGCGAGAACAGTCTCTGCGCGGAGGCGAGAGGCAATGTCGTGAGCCGAGCGGGCGCCGGCTGGATTGAACACGACCTGCGTGATCCCGGAGCGATCACGTAGATCGACGAAGATGAGGGCTCCATGATCCCGGCGCCGGTGAACCCATCCATTGAGAACTGTCTGCTGACCAGTGTGTTGGAGACGGAGCTCCCCACAAGTCATGGTGCGTCGCAGCATGCTTGACCCCATTTCTCTCGCTCCCAGAATGTACCGCTTTCAGCTCGTGCTCTGCTGAACCAGGTACGCAGCGGCAGCTGCCAAGCGCGCCCCCTGGTCGGCAATGGATGCCACCTGTGCAACCTGGAGAGCCCGTTCGGCGTCGGCTCGCCGGTAGCCCCATGCTATGAGCGCATTCACAAGTTCCTCACTACCCGTCATTGCTGTTGGTGGAGCAGCATCGATCCGCCCCACGCGCTCGCGCAGCTCGAGCACGAGCCTTGCGGCAGTTCGCTTGCCCACACCCGGGACACGCTGGAGGCTGGCTTCATCTCCGCGACCTAGAGTTGCTCTCAGCTCGAGCGGGTTGTATACGGATAGCAGGCTGAGGGCGAGTCGAGGCCCTACGCTCTGTACCGTGAGGAGAAGATTGAAGAGTGAGAGCTCTTCCTCCGCGAGGAAGCCGAAGAGTGCCAGCGCATCCTCGCGCAGATAGAGGTGGGTGTGTAGCTCAAGGGGCTCTCCTATAGCGGGAAGCGACATCATAGTGCTGAGAGGGACGAAAACGCGGAGATAAAAGCCGCCGCAGAGCACGATGACGTGGTCTCCGCCGATCCGGGCCAGGGTTCCCCGCACTCCTGCAATCATGTCGCTGCTGTTTTCTGTGACCCTAGCGCAACGTGTCCAGAGGCTGGTGGCAGTGGCAGATCGCGATGGCCAGAGCGTCCGCAGCATCGTCAGGTCGCGGGAGCTCTGCAAGGCGCAACAGGATGGTCACCATGTGTTGCACTTGGCGCTTTTCGGCTTTGCCGTACCCCACTACTCCGACTTTGACTTGAAGGGGAGTATACTCGAATACAGGCAGATGGTGCTCACCAAGCGTCATCAGGGCGACACCCCGCGCTTCGGCGACGGAAATCACTGTGCGGGCGTTCTTTGCAAAGAAGAGCTCTTCAACAGCGACCTCGGTGGGATGGGCACTGCGAATGATCGCTACGAGCTCCTGATGCAACTCGACGAGGCGCTCTGCTGCTGTCGAAGTAGGGCGAGTTTCCACGCATCCGTAGCTGAGGGCCCGAAGCTGCGTGCCGGTACACTCCACCACACCGAAGCCCATACGTGCCGACCCTGGATCGATGCCGAGGATACGGCGCGCTGCTTCGGTCACACGGCAATCCTCTCCATGATCTCGTCGGGAATGGAGTAGTTACTGTACAGCTGCTGGACATCCTCGAGCTCTTCCAGACGGTCCAGAAGCTTCAGCACTTGCTCTGCTTGATGCTCCTCCAGCTCGACCTGTGTCTTGGATAGCATCGTCTGTTCAGCCTCAATGATCTGATAGTCATGGCTCTCGAGGTCGTGCCGAACCTGGTTCAGCGCCGATGCCTCCGTGTAAATAATCAACTCATCACCTTCTCGGACGACATCATCGGCGCCGAGATCGATAGCTTCGAGCATCGCTTCATCGGGATCACGCTGGCCGAGGGCAACCGTGATCTGGCCCCGAGGATCAAAGATCCAGGAGACGCTGCCGGTCTCACCAAGATTGCCACCGCTGCGAGTGAGAACGCTACGCACCTCGGAGGCGGTGCGATTGCGATTGTCCGTGAGAGTCCGGACCATAATGGCAACGCCACCGGGGCCGTAGCCTTCGTACGTGATCTCCTCGAAGCTCACACCTCCCTCACCCGCACCTGCTCCGCGCTTGATTGCCCGCTCGACGTTCTCCATCGGCATGTTGTGCTGGCGGGCTTTCTGGACGGCGAGCCGGAGGCGGAAGTTTCCATCGGGATCGGGACCACCATCGCGAGCTGCCACGGTGATCTCTCGCCCGAGCTTGGTGAACAACTGCCCGCGCCGTGCGTCGTTGACACCTTTCTGACGCTTGATCTGCGCCCACTTGGAGTGGCCACTCATCTCGAACAACCTTCCTGCAGCGCGAACTGCCCACACGTGTGAGCCGGTGCGCTTCTCGCTGTTGACTGCACCGTGAGTATAACGGCGGCCGGAATCGCTAGTGTGAGACGCTGCTGTCCTCGGGGCCGGCGACGGCTGGAGATAAGGGCAGATCGTCACTCAGAGACAGGCTGGCAAGACGAGAGAGCATCGTCGTGTAGATTCGAGTGAGCGAGCGCGGTGCGAATACGCGCTCAAATAAGGCGGGGAAGCCGTGGCTACGCTGCTCCCAGACGCTTTCCAGCGTCACCTTGCAGAAGTCGCCTTCTGGATCGAGACGCCACGTCATGGTGAACGAAGAGAGGGTGTCACGCTCCGCGAGCAACTGCCCGAGAATGACTCGCTCAATTGCCATACGGTACGGTCGTTTATGTGTTCCAATGTGGAGGGTCCAAGTGAGGACGGTGGGGCCTGAGTCTGCACCGAGAACAGTGTAGTCGTGGTAGTGCTCTGTGAGGAGCATGCGCTGCCCATTATGGACATCTGCGATGATGTTGAACGCCTTGGCTGGCGAGCATGGGATCAGGCGCTGCGCCTTGGCGGTAAGTTGTGCCACCAAACACCTCCCTCTCGTTCAGATGGCTCTCTCCGCTACCATGACTGAGGTGTGTCAGATGCCCGGAGAGGATGACTAGCAATGCCGTCGCCTCGTCCTCCTTCAGAGTACCGTCTTTGGATACAGCGTGTCATATGGGGGTTTACCTGGTTTCTGGTGCACTTCCTGCGGACCGACGTCTGTGGAACTGTGCCTGATGCGCCGTGCATCATCGTGTCGAACCATTTCCACAACATCGATGCGCCGCTCGCAGGAAGATTCGCCATACGTTTTGGGGAGCGGGTTCACTGGCTGGCCAAGGTCGAGCTGTTCCATATACCGGTGCTCGGCGCCGTCCTTCGAGCGATGCAGACCGTTCCAGTTGATCGTGATAACCCCGATCGACAATCCTTGCAGCACATCATTTCCTACGCGCGTCTCGATAAGGTGTGGATCTTTCCGGAAGGGCACCGCAGTGGAGATGGTCACCTGCAACCCGCCAAGGAGGGAGTAGCGCTGATTGCGCGCCACGCGCGCGTGCCTCTCGTCCCCATCGGAATCGTGGGCACTCAGGATGGCCCTCTACCGCTCTTTCTCCATCGCAAAACTTTGAGGATACGTATCGGTGAGCCGTTCACCATTTCCGCAACACTGCGGCGAGCCGAGGTGCTGGAGCTCATCGAAGCCAAGATCGAGGAATTGCTCCCGGCCGAGCATCGTCGAGTGCACCCTTGACTGCCGGCGTGACGTACTACCGGGACCGGCGCGGCAGCCCCGAGGCAGATTCTCGCTGTATGCGCTGGACCCTACTCCCTGATTGCTCGGTACTCGTTGAAGAGGAGAGGATGACAGAGAGCGTTGATGAGGCGGTCTGAGCCAGCGGCTTCTGTTCGGGAGCGTGGAGATGTGTTAGATCACACGCTGTCCGGACGGTGGATGGAGCGGCTCGCGGCTATCGTACTCCTTTGGGTCGCGACGTTCCTGCGGCTGTGGGATCTTGGGCTGGTGCAGTACCGGCAGGATGACGACGATCTGCGTCAGCTTGTGCTCGGGATGCTCCACCCGCTGTCTTGGCCGGTGGCAGGGATGCGTTCGTCGCTCGGGCTCTCGAACGGGCCATTCCAAGTGTTACTTCTTGCTCCGGCAGGGGTCTGGGCCAACTCTCCGCCTGGCATGACGGCGATCGTGGCTCTCCTGAACGTCCTCGCCTGCGCTTGCGTCTATGGCTTCGCGCGTGACTTTTTTGGCCGCCGAGTTGCGTTGCTTGCTCTGCTCTTTGCCGCTATCAATCCGTGGTCGGTCGTGCTGTCACGCCGATTGTGGGGAGACGATCTAGTGGCACCCGCAGCAGTCCTTGCTGCCTGGATGCTTTGTCGCTGGCGCTTTCGGGGAGATCAGCGTTCGTTCGTCGTAGGACTCGTGGCCCTGGCGATTGCCTGCCAGGTGTATATTGTGGGCTTGGAGCTCCTCCTTCCGGCGACGCTACTGATCCTCTCGGGCGTGCGGAGCCTGCGCTGGCGGCCTGCCCTCATGGGAGGGCTGGTATTTGCCGTCCTCGTCGCTCCCTATACGCTGGCCACCGTTCTTCCTCGCATCACTGCTCTGACGCACATCGAGAGACCCAGCGGGGCCGCGGGTGACAGTAGACCGCCCCAGATCGACCTTCAGTCTACTGACTTTGCTCTTGAGCTAGCCTCAGCGGAGGGCTATCAGACGTTTGCTCCGCCAGCGGGTGAGCTGCTCGACGTGACTAGCGGCTGGGCGCAGGTCATCAACATGGTTGCTCGAGCGTTGTATGCCGCCGGTGTGGTCATCGGTGGAGGAACGCTGCTGCGGAACTGGCGAAGGATCAGTGAGCCGTACATCGGCGTGCACTTGTACCTCCTAGCTACGGTCTTGGTGCCAGTGCTGGCGCTCGTGCGGCACAGTGTTCCCGTCCATCCGTACTATCTCGTCACCACCTTTCCAGCAGCAGCTTTGTATCCGGCCTATGCGGTATCGAGTCTATGGAATGGGAGCGCAGTCACTCGACTGGTGGTGCCTATTGCTCGCGGGGCGTGCATCGCGGCGGTCGTGTGCATTGTGGCCCTAGACCTCAGATCCGCGGAGGTATTTTTTCGAGTCATCGGCGGCTATTGGCCGCTCAGTCAGTACGGCATGCCATGGACGATGACCGAACAACTCGCTACGACAACCTTGCACTACGCCCAGGCTCATCACGCCGCCGAGATCGTTGTTCCTGGACATACCCAGGAACTTGCTGTGCTCGCTCATGTCATTGCCCGGACGGAGCCGCACACGGTCGAAGTCAATGATGAGCAGACGGTGCTCCTGCCCGATCGAGTAGCGCTGTACGTGGCGATTGGCAACGGATTTACGCAGAGCTATCTGGCGCGGACGTTTCCCCAGGCACTCCTGGCCCGAGAGACCCTTCCTGGAGAGAATGTTCACGCCGCGTGGTATCTGCTCACTCCGGGAGATCGCTCCATCGCACTTGCCGGCGGCACGCGTCTGAGCTGGACTGCACAGTGGCAGGGACAAGGCATGCTTCACCTGGAGCGTCTGTCCGTTCCAACCAGGATTCAGCCAGGCGAAGACGTGGCAGCGCGTGCCACGATGACGGTAGAGCGGCAGATGACCCTACCGTACAGCATCTACCTTCATCTCGTCGACCAGACGGGACGCGCTATTGCTGGACAAGACCAGGCCATGCCCGCAGGTAGCGCGCTCGCCCCGGGCGACGTTGTCGTGGAGCGATTTGGTCTCCACGTCGGTAAGTCTGCGGAGCCAAGCCTGATTACGGCACATCTCGGCGCCTACGTCGTACCTGCTAGCGAAGGTGCACCGCTCGAGTATCTGCAGTGGCGCGCTGCTGGAGGAAACACGACGGTGCGCAGCGCCCCAGTAGCACAGCTCGTGACCCCTCCTCCGGCACCGCCGCCACCAGAGCAGCCGGTGCATGTCGTGTTCGGTGAGGGGGTCACGCTGACCGGATATGACCTGCAGCAACACGGACGGCAGTTAGAGGTTGCTCTGCACTGGCTGGCAACGCAGAGTCTTGACGAGAACCGCACTGCCTTCGTGCACGTGCTCGATTCGGCGGGGAAGCTCATCGCGCAGAATGATAGCCCTCCTGCCGCGGGAGCATTCCCCACAGCGTTCTGGCGTGCAGGTGACGCTGTGCTGGACCGGCACGTCATCCAGCTCCCGGTTGGGCTCGCTCCTGGAACGTATAGGTTGGAGGTGGGAATGTACAACCCGGCGACCATCCGCCGGCTCCCGGTTGTCGCTGGAGACCCATTTCTACGTGTGCAGCTTTCCGGAACGTGACAGCAAGAAACGAGCAGGGAGCATTATGGCGCCGATCAAGGTGTGGGGGCTGCATCACCAGTGTTAGTCGTGATCTCACAGAATACGAACCGTGCGTCGAGATCCTATCCGGTCCTGTCATCATTCTCGGATGACGGTCTTGGACATCGACACGTTCGATTCCCGGACAGAGCGCCTGCCGCTGACCAGCGCTCTCACGTCAGGTGCGTGCGATGTCGAGAAGCTTCGAGACCGTCTTCCAGTTGCGAGTTGTTGCTGTGGTCGCCAGCTGCCTCTCGAAAAATGCATTGGACAGCTTCGTGCGGCCATATCCGTTCGGGCAGTACAGGTAGATCTCCTGTCCGAGCACCGAGAGCCCGTCGACTCCGACCGGCGCGGTGGCGGCAAACGACTGGAAAGCTGCGGGAGCCGCCTTCGGCACAGTGACGACCAAGAAGCAAACGATCTGCGGCGACGAGTTGCCCCTGCGCGTCACCTTGGGTGGGGTGATCTGCCTCTACCGCAGCCGCTTGCTCGGCAACCCAGCCTACCGCCACATCAAGGCCCTTGCCTATGCTAACTAGCATAAGACCCTAGGTGGTTCAAGGACAGCGATACCGCGTCGCGAGGGAGGACTGCTCCCGTTGCCGTATACGCTGGAAGTCGATTACCTGTGTGTGGATCGTAGAGCCCAACATCGATGCGCTTCACCACTGCTCCAGGAGGAATGATGATGTCGTGAGGATCGCGAATCGTTTCACCAGGGAACCATAGTGTGAACGGTAGAGCCCCGCCGACCGGCGAGCTGTCACCGGTCGCTACGAGCTTCCCCTCCTGATCAAGCGCATGGACAAACACCTTGTCGTCAGTCGCAAACTGCTGGAAATCGCGCCAGAACAGGGTGACGAGTAGCTTCTGCCCTTCTCGCGTCATCATGTAGCCAGCAAGCTGAGCACCACCAATGCGTGCATTGACGGGGGCCACGCGGGTGGGCAGCGGATTGACCGACTGCGGAGAGCGCATCAGGGAGAGGGAGATAGGAACCATCACACTCGTCTCTTGCGTTGGCAGCCCCGCAAGAGGTACTGGCGCACGAGTGACGGGATCGTACCACTGCACCTGCAGACGGTAGGTACCAGGAGCAGTCCAGGGAAGCAAAGGGACGTACAGACTCGTCTGGTAGAGACCACCGGGAATCCACCCATTGGTGGTGGTGTGACCGTCACCAGGGGCAGCGATGGCACTGCCGTACACACGACCGGCAGGATCAATGACGTGGAGGGCCGTGATGTAGCTCTGCGGCGTGCGGTGCACATCCCGCCAGTACAAGTCACAGACGAGTTCGTTCACGCCTGAGCTCTTCGCAGAAGGTCGTACGTGAACAGCGACGGCGGTGAGGTGTGCCACGCCGGCGAAAGTGGTCGCGTGCACCGTCTGGACTTGGGCAGGAAGCGCATTAAAGCGGAGCACCTTGATACCGCCGTGAAAGTTGACCCAGTCAGCTTCGTAGAAATGACGGGCAAGCCAGTACCAGACCATCGCGTGGGGGTCTGACCAGTAATCATGCCAAAGCACGAGCCATACCTGTGGGCGGTGGTGCGTAAAGCGTGCCAGAGCAGCAGATACGATTGAGCGTTGAGCGGGAACGGTCGCCGGTATATTGGCGACTGGCCAGCGGTTACCAGCGTAGTAGCGGAAAACCGGCTGGAAGTCGGCATCCAGGACCACCGCGGCTCCAGGCACACTCTCCGTCCTGATGAAGGCGACGGCACCCCGATCATTGTCCCGAGCATACTGCGGATCGAAGTACAGACGATTGAGCGTAAAGAGAGTGATCACCACGATGGATATCGTCGTGAAGGCACCAAGAAGAGCAGTACGCCGCCTGCCCCAGAGCGCGGCAATTCCAGACGCGAGAATGACGGTGAATGCAGGGAACATGGCGATGAAGTAGCGCGCGTTGAAACCACGGGGCACATGCAAGGAGAGGAGGATGAAGCCAATGATCGGGAGCAACAACCAGGGGCCGAGAAACCCGAAACGCTCTCTGCGTACCACAGAGCCAACGGATAGAGCGAAGAGGAATGGCAGGATGAGGCGGTGCGCCAGCTGATCCTCTGCGGAGAAACCGTTGGTTCCAGGAAAGCTGTTGATACCCACCACCATATGCCCAAGGGAGAAGACCACTGCCGTTTGCTCGAGAATCCAACCCGCCGAGGTACCGTGGACAAAACCGCCAGCTGGATGCGCTACCTTGGTGACGAGGACTGGAACCCATGGCGCAAACAGGAGGATAACGAACAGTTGCGCCATCATCCATTGCCTGAGGTGCGTACCAAGCGGAACGCCAGCTGCGGAAGCCGACACGGTGGAGAGACATTGCCGCCCACGGATGATTTGCACAATCCAAGAGGAGCAGCACCATACGTTGAAGGCGATAAAGATGAGAATGCCGGTCAAGTGAGTCCAAAGCATTGCTGCAGCAGCAAGGATATAGACTCTCCACCAGCGTGCTTCACCCTGCATCGCTCGCCACAATGCATAGCCCGCAATAGTTGACGTGAGAAGGAGCAGTGCATACATGCGCACTTCTTGGCTGTAGTAGACGAGGAACGGGCTGAAGCAGGCGAGCACGCCGCTCACCAGTCCAACAGCCATCCCGCCGAGGCGCTTCCCAAGCACAGTGACGCCGGCTACGGCTCCAGTCCCAGCCACTGCGGAGAGAAGCCGCAACGAGGTTTCCGATCGACCGGCACCGAGTACCCAGAAATGGAGGAGGACAAAATACAGGGGAGGATGAACATCCACACGTGCTAGATGGGTCACGATCCGGGGTAATGGCAAGGTAGCAATGCTGTAGCTCAGGGCTTCGTCGTACCAGAGGCTTTGATTGCCGAGCTTGAACAGGCGGAGCCCAAAAGCTACTACACAGAGCGCCAGACCACACCAGGTGAAGATGGCCCAGCGCCACGACGGATCCTTGGCGATGGGAGAGAGCTGCTCCCCTGCAACTGATGAGCTGACGAGCCTAAGCTTCATACGTAGCATACTTCTATGCTACACCGGTGATACGAAACGCACGACCGTTTCTCTTCCTGATCAGCTATACGAAGCGCTGGAACGGTACCGGCACGGCCAGGAGATACCGCTGCCCGTGAGCATGCTCGTTCAAGCCGCCATCCGGGAATACCTCGCCAGGCGAGGCTATGGAGTGACAGCGGAGGCCCTCCAGATCACACCGGCAGGACAGGGGAATGGTTTCCACGATGTCAGCACCGCGCACGATCGCTATTTCGCGGAGGCTGTCCCTCCCAAGTAAGGCAGGCGGTCCTGGCCGATACCGGCCCGCTCTACGCGGCACTTGACCCTGACGACGGCTATCACCGCCGGGCACAGGAGGAAATCCAGCAGTTGAACCGCGTGGGGCTGGCCGTCGCCGTGCTCTACCCTAGTGGAAGCCTATCCGCTGGCGCTCTACAAGCTGGGGATCCGGGTAGCGCAGGTGTGGTTGACCGGAGTGTCCGCGAGTGCGCTCCTCCTGAACGCGTCTGGAGAAGACTACCAGCAGGCACAACAGCTCCTCCTGAGGTTCCGCGATCAGCTGCTGAGTCTCTTTGATATGGTGCTCGCCGTAGTCAGCCAGCGACTGGAAAGGCCAGTCTGGACCTACGATTATCACTTATCACTTCGATGTGCCGCGTGTGGCGGTCTGGCGCGAGTAGTAAGATCGTTCGTCAGCGGAGGAAAGTGCCGTGCTGGGACTAGGGCGCTGTCAAGTGTGCTGCTGCCAGGAATATGGCGGGCACGCCATGGCCTCACGTCGCGTCCTCAGCGCGCTCGACGCTGGCGGTCAGTCAACCTGCCGGTACACCGTGTAGATGAGTGTCCCGTCCACGAACCCCATGCCGGAGGCGGCCTGTGCGTAGCCGGTGTCTCGGAGCGTGCGAGCCTCGTGCTCTTCATAGGCGGAGAGGTCGTCATAGGTGTACACGAGCCGGATCGTGTTCATCGGGCCCGACAGGCCCTGGAGGACGCGGGGGACGACGTAACCGTGGTCGCGAGCATAACTGGCATAGCGTGCCACGCCTTCGGCGAACTCAGCGAGCTTCCCCTGAGCGACGCGCCCTTCGACGTGGACCTCGACGGTCATGATCCCCCCTTCTCGGCTCACAAGAGCTAGGTAAACGAGGATAGCGAGGGAGGAGCACCGCGAGCCCTGCCATCGTGGGATTGAGAATAAGCCGAGATGGCGGAGGTTGCGGATGCACGCCCCATAGGAATGGTAGCAGATGGAATAAGTGATCACGGAGCACTTTCCTGCGTTGCGGTCGAGTTAGCAGAAAGGGCTGGCGTTGTGGGTCTCCGGGGACGATCCTCGCTGAGAGCGTCTGCCAGAATACAGTCATTGCCGCGCTGCTGAACCTGGAGACGCTGTACGCCCTGCGGCGTTGGCCTTCATTTCGCTGAAGTGCCCTCGGTTCGTGGACCTGAGCGGGCTCGAACCGCTGACCCCCACAATGCGAATCAGCTAGAGGTTCTCTCTCAGCATCGCTTCCATCGCCTAAAGCAGTCCGTGAAGCCATCCGGCTTCTACCGGCTGGCACTGGGGTTACGGGATGACTGCCCCGTAGGCTGTCAGTTGACGCAGGGTGCGCCAAGCAGCGTCAAAACCTTGTGGCACGCCTTTTTGACAGAAGTCGTGACCCCTGTTACAAAAAAGTAAGCAAGAGCATAGGCAGGTAGCACCCCACGGAACCGTGGTCATCATGGTCAGCGAGAAAGTCACCCCTCAGCCTTAATCGAAGGGGAGGAACAATGCGCGAGCATTTCCATTACAACGTCCTTCTCGAATGGGACGCGGATGATCACGTCTGGGTCTCCTATGTCCCGGACCTGGACTACCTGTCCACCTTCGGTGAGACGCGCGAGGAAGCTATTGCTCATACTCGAGAGGCCATTCTTGGATACCTCGAAGCGGCGAGAAAGGAAGGCATCCCCGTACCCACCAGCTCCTCCCGCGCTGAGCTGATCGATATTGCGGTTTCACCCGTGTGAGTAACCTTCCGCGAACCAGCGGTAAGGAGGTCGTTGCGGCTCTCCAACGTGGTGGTTTTCGTACGTCGCACCAACGTGGCAGTCACGTCTACCTGCGCCATCCTTCTTCTCCCAGTCTCGTCGTTCGCCGGTCCGGCTGATCTTCCGGGATTGATCGGAGAACTTTCGTCGCGCCCAGAGGGGGCGTACCGACAAGGAGGGAAAGAAGCAGTGGAACACATCACAGCGCGCCTCGCTCAGCTGCCCGGCGTGGTCGCGGTCGCCCTCGGAGGATCGAGGGCAAGAGGTGAGGCCCGTCCCGACTCGGACTGGGACTTCGGCCTCTACTACCGAGGCTGGATCGATCCAGCCGACGTGCGGGGCCTGGGCTGGCCAGGTGACGTCACCGTCCCGGGCGGGGGGACCCGTGGTCAACGGCTCGTTAGGGTAGAACCGCTGTCGCACCGCCGCTGATGGGAAGGAGAGAGCACAGGGAGCAGTCTATAGACTGCTTCGTGGAGTGGACCTGAGCGGGCTCGAACCGCTGACCCCCACAATGCGAATGTGGTGCTCTCCCAGCTGAGCTACAGGCCCGTGCTTGGGCAAGTATAGCACACGCCTCCATCATCACTCGCCCTGTGTGGCTCTTGCTCTATGCTGCACTCGCCTTGGTAGCGGTCTCAGCGGCTACGTCTAAGACTTCTTGAAAGAGCCTTTCGTAGCGCAACGTCAGTCGCTCCTGATTGAAGTGTTCCTCCAGCACACGATTCTGGGCCTGCACTATCTGCCTGATGAGGTCGACGTCGGTGGTGATGCGTCGCAGATACTCGGCAAGACCATCTGCGTCCTCTGGCTCTGCGAGAAGAGCTGCTGGCTCATTGCCGATGAGCTCTGCGAGCAGAGCCAGTCGTGTCGTCACCAACGGGCAGCCGACGTGGAGCGCTTCGATAGGAAGCGAAGGGAAGGCGCCTTGACCCGCCGTGCTACGGTACGGTAGGGCAAGGGCATCAAGAGCAGAGAGAAACGTGCCGACGGGCACTTTCCCGAGCCAGGAAATGCGGTCGCTGAACCCTTCCACGTGCCGCGTCACTCGGGAGAGATTGCCCTGACCACTCCACGCGAGGACGAGCTGTACTGCTTCATCGGAGGCGGCGACTTGGGCAAAGGCTTTGGCGAGGATGTCGACACCTTTCACGTCATTGAAGTGTCCGATGTACCCGATGAGCTTGCGATCCTGAGGAAGGTGCAGCCGCTGGCGAGCCTGCTGCTTCGGGACGTGCTTGAGCTTGTCAGTTTCGACGATGTTGCTTATCACCTCGATCCGGGAGGCAGGTGCTCTCAGAGCCAGAAGTTCCTCACGCTGAACATTGCTGCTCACGACGTAGCGGCTCGCGCTATAGCGGGTGCAGCGACCGAATAAGCCGTTATTGACTCCCCACAGCGGGACATAGGTCTTCCAGCTCTCACGGAGACGCTGAGGTGTGAGTAAGTGACGAGCCTGAGCCAAGTGCCCCTCGTAGGAGACGATCACCGGGCAGGGCGCCGCGGCGGCAACGATATCTCCGACTAAGGAGAACGCTGGAGTAGGCAGCGCCAGGAATAGGAGATCGGCACGGCGCGCTGCGGCGATGATACGCGGGACGGTCTGCACCATGCGCCTCCCTGCCTCCACGAGGCCGGATGAGCCTCCGTCCAGAGTAATGAGGGCATGGTGCAGCAGCCCAGTCGTGTCGAATGGCGCCACAATCTCGATCTGATGTCCGTGATGGAGCAGCGACCGCCCCAATCCAACCAGGCTGTCAATCTGCCCGCTGAGGATCCGAGGGTGGAGAGACGCAAGGCATAGGTTCACTGTCCAGATCCTCCACGTTCCCCTTGTTGCTTCTATCTTTCCGATGTTGCCTTGGAGTGTCACTGGGAACACTGAAGAATCCCTACAGAATCCGGTAAAGAAATGTTGAACACTCGACTGATCGTACTGTGGTAGAGTGCGCGCGGATGGAGCGCAGAGGTGCGCTGTAGGTGCGGCCTGGGCACTGAGCTGGCCCATCATGTGGACACCGGGAGGAGAGATCCAAGTGCTTCAGATCGTCGGTGAGATTGCTGCAGGCTACAAAGCGGTGCATGCCGACTTGCGCCAGCTGGTGGAGTCTGCGCCTGATGGCCTCCTCGATTGGAAGCCTGGCCCAGAGACGAACTCCATTGCCGTGCTGATCGTCCACACTTTAGGGTCAGAGCGACAAGTATGGCACGTCGTCGCGCGCACCGAGCATCGCCGGAACCGGGATGAAGAGTTCCTTACCGAGGGGGCGACGAAGGAGGATCTCCTTCAGCTCTTGGCGGCTGCTGATGCCACAGTCGATCGTTTTGCTCCTCGGGTGACAGAGCAGGACTTGAGCGAACTGCGAGCGCGCGATGACAGAAGTCCTCAAAGCGGTTCCCGGTGGCTGATCACCAATTACGGTCACGCGCGTGAGCACTTGGCTCACGCTCAGCTGACGGCGCAGCTCTACAGCGCACACCGAGACGCTCTTCTCTCCTGAGCAGGGCTACGTGCCACAACAATGGTGCACTGCGGTGCTTCATGTGTGACAGCAGAGGTTGCGAGGATAGAGAGCAGCAGCACGTGCCGGCGACCGCGGAGAGTCTCGTGTCGAGGGTTCAGGTACGTCCATTTCGAACCTTCGAGCAACTTTTCTCTTCGGAGTATGCTCGTGTCGTAGCAATCGCCTACCGCGTGCTCGGTGATGCGAGAGACGCGGAGGACATTGCCCAGGAGGTGTTCTACTCGTACTATCGCCGGCACAGGGCTGATGTTCCGTACGCGAGCGCATGGCTACATGCGGCCACCGTGCACATGGCGCTCAACGTTATTCGTAGTCGGAAACGGCGCGAAGCACGTGAGACGGCGGACTACGTGACCACGGAGCGATTGCAGCAGAGTCGGGAGCTAGGACTCGATCCACAGCAGGAGGTTGAGCGGCGGGAGCAGGAAGCAGCCGTACGGGCTTGGATGCGGCGGCTGCCGGAGCGGCAGGCTTCTGCTCTCATGCTTCGATATAGTGGCCTCTCTTACGTAGAGATCAGTCAGGCTCTAGGTATGCCGGTCGATCAGGTAGGTACAACGCTTCGACGCGCCGAAACAGCGCTGCGGAAGGAGGTCACTCGTGAAGCATCTCGGTGATAGTGAGCTAGGGCGTGTGAGAGATGAGCCGCAGCTAGTGAACCGGCAGACTCGCGAGCACGTGGAGGAGTGTGGCGTGTGCCAGAAGAGGCTGGAAGTCGCCCGGCAAGATGCCATGCTCGTTGTACGGCGCCTCGACCTCCCTGACTACTCACCCAACGCTCCAGCGGCCTTGCTGCGTTTCAACGCTCGTCTCGCCCGTGAGCAACAACTGAGTGCCCAGCACTTAGAGGAGGGATTCTTTTCACCCATGCGACAGCAACTTGCACGACTTCGGAAGCCTCTTGTGGGCATTGCAACTACTGGAGCTATTGCCGCAGCACTTGCGCTCACTCCTGCTGGGGCGCTGGCTCAGAGCTTTCTCACCTTGTTCCAACCCACCCACGTCGTCGCGGTGCCCATCACGTCTGGCGAACTACAGACTCTGTCAAGTCTTCAGGAGCTAGGGACGCTGTCAGTCACCAAGGGCGGATCACCGGTGAGCTATCCATCGGTTGCTGCGGCAAGCGCTGCTGTGGGACTTCCGGTGCCTCAACTAGGGATGTTGCCATCTGGTGTGCCGGCAACCGCTAAGTATGAGGTCATCCCTGGGCAGTCTGCGACTTTTACGTTCAGCGCGGCTAAGGCCGCGGCTACTGCAAAGGCAGCCGGTCAGCATCTCCCGCCGCTCCCAGCTAACCTGGACGGAGCAACATTGCACTTTTCCACCAACGCCACCTTCGCCGAGGTCTTCGGCAATTTCAGCCAGCTGGAGAATCAGAAGGCCACTCAGAGGGACGGTAAGGTGCCAAGCGCCGCGCAACTCGTCAGTAGTACTGGTCCCTTCTTGGTTGTTGGTGAGTCTCGAGCCCCTACACTCACTGCTACAGGAGCCAATGTTACGGTGGCAGAGCTCAAGAACTATGTGCTCAGTGTTCCAGGAGTGTCTCCTGAGCTGAAGCAGACGATTCGTTCGCTTGGGGATCCGGCGACGACATTACCGCTTCCGATACCGGTGAATAGGGCCATGGCTGAGAACGTGACGCTCAACGATGGCACGCAGGCGGTCGTTGTGGGTGATTCGACCGGTGTAGCTGGCTTCGCCGTGTTCGTTCGCGACGGTATCGTGTATGGCATCGGTGGATCCTTCACCAAGGATCAGGTGATCGCGCTGGCGAACAGTCTGCACTAGCGCACGGAGGCGCTGCCAATCGTGAATCTTATCTCTCGGAGAGATGGCGCAGATGCACCTTCCCTATCTGTCCTCGCCATCGCCACGAGCGGTTTAGGTAAGCGCTACGGGCAGACAGTGGCCGTACGTGATCTCACGCTGCAAGTTCCCCAGGGTGAGGTCTTCGGATTCTTGGGTCCGAATGGTGCTGGTAAGACCACAGCGGTCAAGATGCTTGTAGGGCTGACTCATCCCTCGAATGGGGATGGTCAGGTTCTTGGGGCGCCACTAGGCAATCGACCGGCGCGGCGCTGGCTTGGATATCTCCCAGAGCTCTTCCGGTACCAGGATTGGCTCTCGGCCTTCGAGGTGTGCAGGCTTCACGCGGAGCTGGCTGGGCTGGATTCGCCGGGGCGCGATGTCGAGATCCGGAGAGTGCTGAATACTGTGGGCCTGACGGATCGTGCTAGGGATCGCGCCGGCACGTTCTCGAAAGGAATGCAGCAGCGCTTGGGGTTAGCCGTAGCTCTTCTGGGGCGCCCAAGACTTGTGCTCCTCGACGAGCCAACCTCGGCCCTCGACCCCGTGGGACGCCACGAGGTTCGCGGAATCATACGCCGGTTACGAGATGACGGTGTCACTGTTTTCCTCAATTCACACCTCCTCTCAGAGGTCGAGCTCGTATGTGATCGGGTTGCGGTCATCCATCGTGGGTCGGTCGTCGCGATGGGGCGGCTTGAGCAGCTCCTTGGTGCTGCCGCGAATGTGCGCATCCGCGCTACTAACGTCTCTGCAGCTCTCTTGGAACAGCTGCGTGCCTTTGGCAGCGTGCGGGAGGAGAGCGGTAGTTACCTTGTTGCTGGACTTACCGAGAACCAGATCCCCGCGCTTGTGCAGACACTCGTCTCAGGAGGAGCGCGACTCTATGCGCTCGAGCCACTCCACCAGTCGCTCGAAGAGCGATTCTTGGAGTTGCTCCAGCAGCCGGAGGCGTCACGTGCTCACGATTAGCCGCTATACGCTGCTCGAGCTGGTGCGGCGGCGCTTGGTGCTTGCCGTCATTCTCTCGTCACTAGCGATGCTTGCGCTCTCCGGTTGGGGATTTGCCCACATTGCCAGCTTGGCCTGTGTCGGTGCTTCGTGTACTCCGGAAGCCGTACGATTGTTCGCTGGAGTCATCTTGATGCTCATCTTGTTCATGTTCAACGCTGTGCTTGCTATTGGCGCCGCTGTTGTTGCTGCCCCTGCCGTCGCGAGCGACATCGACTCTGGCATCATGCTGGCAATCTTGCCGCGTCCTCTGGCTCGGTGGGAGGTCATCACTGGCAAGTGGCTGGCCTTGTGCTTCGCGCTGATCTTATACGCGGGTTTTTTCGTGCTTGGCGAGGTGCTCCTCGCCAGTCTTGCCACGGGTTACGTACCGCCTCATCCTAGAATCGGGCTGCTCTACCTCTGTGCTGAAGGCGTCTCATTGTTGACGCTCGCTCTTCTGGCGAGTACGCGCTGGCCCCCGCTTGCTGTAGGCATGAGTATCGTGATTCTCTACGGTATCGCGTGGATTGCCGGCATCATCGGAGTCATCGGGCAAGCGCTCAGCAATAGCGCAGCGACGACTATTGGCACGGTGGCGAGCCTGATCATTCCGACTGATGGATTGTGGCGCGGTGCGCTTTACTGCTTCGAGCCACTGGCTATCGTTCTTGGTGCGCAGGCGGTTCGAAACAACCCTGGGAACGCTCCATTTCTCGTCTTCGCTCCGCCGACTCCCGCCTATGTCATCTGGTCAGCACTATGGATCGTTGCTATGCTGCTCCTCGGTATCCGGATATTCTCGAACCGAGACATGTAGTGGCTGCATTATGGGACGCTTCGTGGTCCTGATGTGTGACCGTCACTCGACCAGAAAGGCGGGCTCATGACCTGCTGCCGCCGAGCGTGGCTCTCGCACCTTCCACACCAGGATACTGAGTGCGAAGACACCAGCGACGGCATAGCCGGTGAAAGTGACGCCAAACCCGAGGCGGTCAATGATAGCTCCGCCCGCAAGCGGTCCAATGAGGGCGAGAGGGGCGAGTGCGAGACTGGCGAGTCCGACATACGTGGGACGGCGATCGTGCGAAGAGAACTCAAGCACGATGGCGAGGCGCGAGAGCGTGTAGGCGCTCTGTCCCGCACCGAGGAGCGCGAAGACCACAGCGAAGAGGGTTGCTGTGGGAATGAGCAGGGCGATGACGGTGGCGATGCCAAGGGTGGCGATGCCGCATGCCAGCACGAGCTTGTGGCCATGGCGATCGGCGAGCCAGCCCCAGATGAGGTTGAACACGGTCTGGGATGCGAGAAGTGCAGCGGTATAGAGGGCGACGGTCGCGTCGGGCGCATGGAGCCTTCGGAGCGCGAAAGCGGTAAAGAAGCCGGCAGCACTATTTGCCAATGATGCGAGCACCATCGCCAGGAGATACCAGGAGAAGTTCCGATCTCTCTTGAGTGTAGGAACAAGCACACGCAGCCAGCTGGCAACAGACTCCCTCCCTCGACTTTCGAGAGGATCCACCTCGCGATTGAGGGCGAAGAAGCCGTAGCTGATCATCACAAACATGAACCCCAGCAGGTACAAGTGTACGAAGGCTGTTGGGAAGGGCTCACGAGCAAGCAGCACCTGCGAGATGAAGGCTCCGACCACTCCTGTTGCACCGGCAAGTGCGTAACTCCGGCCGAAGAATGCTCCGCGTCGCCGGGCGGGAATCGCTCGTGCTATCAGATCGAGCCACGCTGGGGTCAACGCTCCGCCTGTACCTGTGAACACTCCGAGCAGCAGAAACGTGAGAATGATGGTGAGATAGGGATGGGTCGTCGCGAGAAATGCGGCAACAAACGCCAAGAGCAAGTATGGGAGGCGTTCACCGGGTGTGACCCAGAGAATGAGCAACTTCTTGCGCCGGACACGCTCGGTGATGGGCACAAAGAGAAAGTTCGGCAGGGCGTAGCCAGCGGTGCTGAGTGCGGCCAGAATGCCGATGGCAACTTCAGACCTAGTGAGATGCTCTATGAATGCTGGCAAGATGGTGGAGAAGGAAACAAAAGAGGTTGCCAGTGAATACGAGGCAATATCGAGGCTCAACACAGTGAAGTTCCAGCGATAGTGGGAAGGCACCGACTCCGGATGCACTCACAGCTCTCCTCTACCGCTCATAGAAGTGGATTCATGGCCTCGAGACGTCAAGAATGGCCGGATCAAAGCTATATAAGTGCGGGAGTAGCGTGCGCCTCTACGTCAGTATCTGCGCCTGAGAGATGAACGTGGATAACCGAGGAGTGAGGTTCTCGAGCGTTGACCGACTGCTGATGCTGATCTTCACGCGCTCCAGGACGTAATCGACCATCTTCTGTAGCACCTCGGCCTCTTCCATCGTGAGAAACAAGGCAAGGCGCTCGGCCTCTTCATCTGACTGAACCACGGCACTCACGATACCGACGTCTTCGAGGGACACTGTCGGTCCGGCTAGCTCCACCGCGATTGTTTGGGTGGTGAGATCGATACGTACTGTTACGGTGCCATCAGTGGCCACAGTGACTTCATCCCTGCTATGCCGAGGGGTAGCGTTGCAGCCAGCCCTCGGAGACATCAGCCGCTGCTGCGAGCGAACGGTCGAGCTTCTTCGTCCACGGGGTGGCGAACTCCTGGGCTAGATCGATACACTGGCGCAGGTTGTCTACACCGGTAGTCTCCAGCCAGCGCCGGCGCTCAGCGCCGCCGGCGATTCGGATTCCATCCTTCCAGATAGCGCGACCGGCGAGAAATCCAGACGCACCGTGCTTGCAAGCGATCTCCACCTGCTTGCGGAACAAGCTTATGTCTACGCCAGCACTGAGAATGACCCACGGTACCGGACAACTGTCGTTCAGTTGACGGCACCAGCCGGCCATCTTGCCTTCGTCTGATTCGAACTTGAGATCTGCAGGGAACTCAGCCTTGAACACGTCGAAGCCCAATGGGCTCAATTCCTGAGCGGTACGAATCACGAGTCTAGGCTTCTGAGCCGCAAACTCCGCTGTGCCGGTCTTGAGACCGTTGATGCCGTAGGTCACTGCTTCGACGACGGCAGGGATGTCGTGCGTTGCACAGTCAGCAACGACCTGTCTGACGATCGCGCGTTGGTGCTCGGCTGACCTGGCCTCGTCGGGATGGTAATACACCAAGAGCTTGACGGCGGACGCACCCATGCGCTTGATCTTCGCGACACTCCAGCCCGGCTGGACTTGCGTAAGGCGGCCCGAGCCGTCCGGCGTATAGCCGGACTCTTCCCACGCAACCAAGAGGCCAGTTCGACCTGGCAGCGCTCCATAAGCGATTGCTTCCGCTGCTCCGTAGAGTGGATCCAGCAGCACCGCGCTTGACAAAGGTCCAAAGACTGCGGCGAGCTCGATCTTGACCTGCTTGAGCTCTTCGTACGTCACTGAGCTCGGATTCTGTGGTCGCATGAGCTCTGCAAGAGAGCCACGCTGATCCATCGCCGTCATCGTGAAGATGCCCGCAGGGGAGGAGATCTGTTGTAGACCGCGAATTTTCCCAACTGTCAATGCCAATGCATCTATCCTCTCCTCTTGTGAGCGCACGCTCACCGATGATACCTAGTGCAGAGAAGTCTGGGCAAAGTGGCAGCGCTTATGACACATGCTACGGTATCGAGCGAGTAACCTCATTTGATCCGTACCACGAGCCACTTGATGGATGTATGCCTTGACCGAGACGCTTGATCGTGCACAGGTCACTGCAGGTACCATACAGGCACGGCGGAGGCTTGACACTCTCGATCTCGATGCGCTCCAGCGAAACGCAAACTTTCGTTTGTACTGGACGGAGGCGTTGCTACCCAACCTCTCATCCGCCGTCTCGAGTAGGCGAGGGCGAGCGTAGCGTCCCAGAGTCTGCGTCCTGCAGGGGCGAAAGACTCATCACAGAAGTACCCCGCTGGGGGCAGCGGTATCAACAATCGTCTTTTCGTCTGGCAAGATACCTGTGCAGTTGTGGCGTGAGGGCGGAGGTCGGCATGTGTGGAATCTATGGATACCTCGGGAGGGGTGGCGGAGCCGCGTCCACAGTGGTGGAGGGACTCAAGCGTCTCGAATACCGTGGGTATGACTCTTGGGGTGTTGCAGCGGTAGAGGGCGGACACGTTGCTCTGGCTCGCCGTACTGGCCGGGTGGATGCAGAAGGGCTAGGCTTGCCCGAGGGAAGGTCAGCCTTGGGTCATACGCGTTGGGCAACTCATGGTGGCGTTACTGAGTCAAACGCTCACCCGCATATGGATTGCAATGGCACACTGGCGCTCGTCCACAATGGCATCGTGGAGAATGCCGAGGAGTTGCGGCAGCGCTTATCAGCTCGGGGACACGTGTTCCAGTCAGAAACCGACTCTGAGGCCATTATTCATCTCGTGGAAGAAGAACTGAGATCCGCCCCAAGCCTTCACCACGCGGTGCTCGCAGCCTTTTGCCAGCTCGCGGGAGTGAATGGCGTCGCAGTTTTGGATCGCTCGGGCGAACGGCTCGTAGCAGCGACCTCGGGATCCCCGCTAGTGGTGGCTCTGACTGGCGGGGAAGCGCATCTGGCGTCAGATCCCGCGGCCCTGTATGGTGTCAGCAACCAAATGATCGTGCTTGAAGATGGCCAGCTGGCTGTCATCGAGCGGGAAACCGTGCGCGTGATGGATATGCGCTTGGGAAGCTGGGTCACTCCACGGCTGCTTCCTCTAGAGGGCGATGCCTCTGACGTCACTCTCGGTGAGGGGGAGCACTGGATGTGGCGAGAGATGGCCGAGCAGCCGCGTCTGCTCCGTCTGCTCTCTACCGACGCCGTCGAGGAGGCGGCGCGACTGGCTCAGGACATTCGAGATGCTACGTCGGTGACCTGGGTTGGCTGCGGGACTGCCTATCACGCTTCCCTCTATGCACGCTACGTGCTGGCGGCGGCCGGGGAGCGCTCCCACGCAGTACCTGGTTCCGAGTTCGCCTTTCTTGCCGATGCGGTCGGCCCAGGAGGACTGCTGCTAGCGCTATCGCAGAGTGGCGAAACCATCGACATTCTCGATGCACTGCACTATGCACGGAAGCAGGGGGCGAGGGTTACAGCCCTCGTCAATGCCGGGTGGTCCACACTAGCACGATTGGCAGATTCAGCCGTCAGGCTCCGCGCTGGTCCTGAGCGCTGTGTGCTGGCGACGAAGTCGTTCCTGGCAAAGGTCGGGATTATTACCTTGATCGAGGCCGCTCTGCTGGGTGATATGGCTTCCGGTCAGCGTGCACTCCGTGATGCCGCCGATACCATTGAGGAAATTCTCGGCGATCGCTACCAGGGACGGATCATCGGTCTCGCTGAACGGGTTGCCAACCAGGAACATCTATACTGTCTCGGTCGAGGGAGAAGCACTGCGATCGCTCTCGAGGCAGCGCTCAAGATCAAAGAGGGAAGCTATCTGCACGCGGAGGGCTTCTCTTCGGGAGAGCTCAAGCACGGGGTTATTGCGCTCATCTCAGCTGGCACACCGTGTTTGCTCCTGGCTCCTGCTGATGGTTCCGGACCCGCCCTCATCGCTGCTGCTATGGAAGTCCGGGCGCGCGGGGCGTTCACTATCGGTATCGCTCAGCGTGTGCATGCGGCCTTCGACGAGGTGTTGCCCGTAATGCTGTCCGGACCTGGATGGTGGCTAGCGGCTGCAGTGGTTGCCCAAACGCTGGCCTACCGCGTTGCCTTACTACGCGGGCACGATCCTGATCGACCGCGGAATCTGGCGAAGAGCGTAACAGTGCGTTAGGGGCGCAAGCGAGGTAGGTGCTGGTACGGCTTGTGCCATTGATTCCTTGTAAACTGCTCGGTAGAGTAAGTCGACAAGTTCACATGAGTCAGCAAAGACGAGGAAGAGTAGCTCTGCAACGCGTGACAGCGAGCCTGGTGCGGTGGAAGCAGGTGATGGTTGCTGGGTGAAGTGCACCTCTGAGCTGCATGAGCGCCTCCAAGGCGTGTAGTGCCGTTTAGCCACGTTAAGGGCCGAGAGTTGGTCGTGCCAACTCGCTGAGATCGCTTGTCGTGAGGCAGCGATGAATCAGGGTGGAACCGCGAATAACATCGCCCCTGGTTGCGTGTCGCGTTCTTCTCGGGCTCTGCTCGGAGGAGTAGGAACACAACCGTGGTTGCTCTGCGATCTCTACGCGTCCCGCCGGCCCGCGCTGCCGCACCTCGCCCGGTCGGCGACATGGCTCGCCTCGGGTTCCCTGCTGATGAGGAATGCCAGATTCACGGCCGGCCGCGGCGCTGTCTGTGGTGGACACTCCCTGAAGACGTTCAAGTGGTCTTTGAAAAGGATCCTGCTGCTCGAAACGTTGCCGAGGTATTGCTGTACCAGGGCCTCCATGCGATCTTCCTCCACCGCATTGCTCATCGCCTGTATCTACGAGGAGTTCCCTTCTTACCGCGTCTCATCTCCCAGTTTGCCCGGATCATTACGGGAGGAATAGAGATCCATCCTGGCGCCAAAATTGGACGGCGTTTCTTCATCGATCACGGTACGGGCATTGTGATTGGTGAGACGGCTGAGATCGGTGACGATGTGATGCTGTACCACCAGGTGACGCTTGGAGCTACTGGCTGGTGGAAGCATCGTGCGGATGGTGAACAGAAGCGCCACCCTACTATTGAAGACCGTGTGACGATCGGCGTGGGCGCAAGCATTCTCGGACCTGTCACGATTGGGCACGACAGCAAGATCGGCGCGATGGCCCTGGTGATCGAGTCGGTACCAGCACACTCTACGATCGTGGCCAGCCCGGCACGCTTGTTACAACGCCGTGATGACCGGACCATTGAGGTTCAGGACCTCGACTACCAAATCTGACCATCGTCAGAATTAGGTTGCCTGCAAGCGGCACATCGAGGTACGGCAGTGGGAGCATCAGCCACGCCGTGGCTCTGCGGTGTAAGTCATTGTAGGCAGGGAGTGTCAGCCAGATTGCCGCGATCCATCCGTCAGGCGTGGTAGTCGTTGACCGAGAAGCGAACGGTGCAATGCCATTCCCCTCCTGGAGGGAGCACGGCGCGTCCAGCGTCGACACCCTGCTCTGACAGGTTGAAGGCATCGGTGACGCACGTGTAAGGCTCGAAGCTGATCGCCGCCGTTCCTGGTGGCGTGTAGAGCACCCACTCGCGAACAGCTGGGTCTCCTTCGATGTGGACGGCGACACCAGCGGCTGGGTCTACAAGCCTGGCCCGTGACCAGCCATCGGCATCGTGCACGACCCCAGTAAATACACCATCAAACGATCGCTGACCTAGGGGGCGGAGCACTCGCAACGTGTCAGTGTCATCGATGGGACGACGCTGGCCAGTGGGAACGAGCGTTTCCTCGAGCTCCCAGCGTTCAGTGACCGGCAGCGACACAAGGCATGCCTCTCGCTGCCCGGCTGCGACGAGGGGAAGTGGAAAGTAAGGATGAAGACCATAGCCGAGAGGAAGTGCACCTTGCCCTGTATTCCGAGCTCGAGCGAGAAGTGTCAGCGAGGAGTTCGTTAAGGTGAAGGTCAGTGTCAACTCGAAGGGGAAAGGAAAGCCGTCGCGACGTTCGAGCTCTTCGGAGGTAATAGCACACGAGAGTGTTGCGGATGCCGGCGTGGCCTCGTGGTGAGTGACGCGGAAAGGCTGATCGATGACGAGTCCGTGAATTGCGTGCCCGCGGTCTGAGGTGCGGAGCTGATATGTGCTGCCAGCAAGGACATAGCGTCCGTGGCGGATCCGGTTGGGGAAGGGAAAGAGAACCGGAATGCCAGACCGGGCGGGGCTCGCCCGGAGCTGATCCAGACTCTGGGGTGAGAACAACACCTGGGTGACAGCCCCTGATGGGGCACGGAGGTGAAGCTCTGCGCAATTGGCCCCGATCTCGGGGATCACACGTGCCCATACCCCAGTGGCAGTGTTACGAAGGACGATGCCCCCGAGTGGACCTTCGCCGGGGAAGATGGCGTATTCTGAAGTGCTCACGTCCTAGTTCCCTCCGTGCGTATTGCGTGCTGTCTCTGCCGCACCCTGCGTTCGCATGCTAGCGCACGTCAGGGCCGGTGTAGCTGAAGAAAAGCCAGGCAGAGAAGAGTGCTATGACGAGCCTTGCGTTAAGCGATATTCGTTCTTGGTCCTTGTCGAGAGGTTACTGTTCCGGGCCTGCGATCGCAGTCACTACGCGATCCGCGTGGTAGTAACGTCGAGTGACTTGGATGACATCCGCGTTGGTCACGGACTCGATGGCGCTTATGTAGTCTTCGATGAAGTGCAGCGACATCCCAAAGCGCTCGACTGCGACGAGCTGTGTTGCGATGCCCTCGGATGTCTCGAAGCGTAACGGGAGACTTCCAGTGAGCCACTGCTTTGCATCCTTGAGCTCTTCCTCGGTGGGACCCTCTGCAGCAAAGCGCTCCCATTCGGAAAGCGTCGCTTCGATCGCTTGTGCGACGTGTTGTGGCGCTACTCCAATGCGAGCGGCCCAAGGGCCAGGTCCGAAGCCCGCTTCAAGTGCTGACGAAGCATAATAGGCCAATCCGCGGCGCTCACGAATCTCCTCACCCAATCGGCCTCCCATACCCAGACGCCCGAAGATTGCGTCTGCCACGGACAAGGCGTAGTAGTCGGGATCGGTGCGGCGGACACCTGGCAGGCCGATCACCAAGTCAGTTTGCGTCTTCTCGGGAATCGAGCGCGAGGCCTGCCGGACGGATGGCGCAGTGGTGACCGGTGGAATCAGCACGGTCCGTGGTATCTCTGTAAAGGGACTGTCCTTGAAAGCATCAGAGAGGAGCGTCAGGACCTGAGCGCGTGTCAAGCCTCCCGAAGTGGCAATCACGATACCTCCCTGATGACGGAAGCGCTCAGCATGCCGGAGAACATCGTCGCGGGTGATGCTCTCGATGCCATTAGGTGTACCGACCGGCCAGCGGTGCATTGGGTGGTCTTCCGGGTAGGCGAGCTCCCGGAAGAGTCGCTCAGCAACCGTGCGGGTGTTCGACTGCTCTTGGATCGCGGCAGCGATGAATGGCGCCTTGACTGCCTGAAGGTAACTCTCGGGATAGGACGGAGCTAGGATGACCTGGGCCAGCAGCTCAAGACCGAGAGGAACGGTGCTAAGGAGAGCCTTCATCCAATAGCTGCTGAAGTAGTCTCCTGCACCACCGACGAGTTGTATGGCGTGCTGGTCGAGGATCGTGCTGAGCTGGTCGTACTCGAACTTGACACTTCCTCGTAGACGCAGGGCCCCCTCCACGGCGGCTACGCTGAGCAGCTCCTCCGAGTCATCAGCACTGCCACCAGGTACGGAAACCTGAAATAGCTGCCACGGTGCGCCCTCGGCATGGTGCGTCAAGACGGTAATTCCCTGATCGATGACGTCGCGGTCAACTTCGAGAGAACGGCGATGCGCGCTGGAGACCGCGGAAATTTGCTTGGCCGGAGATGATGGTAGTATCGCGGTCGGTGTCGGTGGAACCGTGACTTTCTTACTGGATTCTGCAGGGAGATATGTGCCAGACGTCCGATTATATTGTCGAAGGTAGTGTTGAGCGACGTGCTGGACGTCTTCACTACTTACACGGTCGAACAGCCTGGTGAGCTCATCGATGTCTGATGTCATGCCAGTGATGAGAGACCGGCCAATGGAAGAGGCCTGGCGGCTCACGCCTTCGGTGCTGAACACCAGCTGAGCGATACACTGCTTGCGGGCACTGCTCAGCTCCTGCTCGCTCACTGGCTCCGCAGCGAGGCGCTCAATCTCTGCGATAAGCCTCGCCTCGACCGCCTGGACATCCATCCCGGGCTTGACAGTGGCCCCGGCAAAGAACAGCCCCGGGTCCGCTTGAAGGCTAACCGACGTATAGGCAGAGCTGGCCATTCCGGTGTCTACGAGGACTCTTCGGAGTCGTGAGCTGCGGCCGAGCGAGACAGCAGCGTGTCCGAGTCCTTTTCCTCCGGAGAGCACAGCGTCGAGCACTGCGAGTGGAGGGAGGTCTGGATGTGACGCTGCTGGAATGTGGTAGGCAAGGAGGAGCATCGGAGTACCTCCCGGACGCTGTACGGTGACTCGTCTCTCTCCCTCTTGGGGTGGCTCGACCGAGCCCACATCTGCCGCCTGCTCACCAGCCTCCAACGACCCGAAAGACTTGTCGATCCGTTCGAGGAGTGAGGCAGCAGAGAAGTCTCCTACAGCGACAATGATGGCATTGTTGGGATGGTAGAAGCGGCAATAGTGATTCCAGAGATCCGCACGTGTCATGCGCTCCAGATCCGTCTTCCAGCCGATGATGGGCTGGCCGTATGGATGAACTTTATAGGCAGTCGCCAGTACCTCCTCGTAGAGCGCATTGCCTGGATAGTTTTCACCGCCCTGGCGCTCAGAGATGATGACTGTGCGCTCCCGCTCGACTTCCTCGGGGTCGAAAAGCGCATTGGCCATGCGATCCGCTTCGAGATCGAGTGCTAAGTCGATACGGTCGCTGGGCAAGACTTCAAAGAAAGCTGTGCCATCGTTCCACGTGAAACCATTGCGATAGCCGCCGCTGGCCACAACCAGACGATGGAGAGCGCCTTTGGGGTAGCGCTTTGTGCCATCAAACAGCAGATGCTCCACCCAGTGCGACAGGCCGGTTCTCCCGGTGCTCTCGTTGCGCGAGCCGACCCGATAGAAAACGTAGAAGGCAACGAGAGGAGCGGCACTATCCTCCCGCAACACTACCGTCGCACCATTGGCAAGGTGAAGGATTTGCGGAGATGAGGAGAATACGCGAGGAACTACCTGGCTGGTCACCGTCGTTGGGGAACCTTTCAATGATCGTCTTTCACTCACGGATGAGCAAAACTTACCTTGCATAAGTTTCAGTCCTGTGTTACTTGATTGCAAGTGTGCAATCAGGGAGACGGGGCTCGCTAGAGGCGAGTGTGGTCGCAGAACTGTGAGCGGGGCTACTTCGAGGCGGTGTAACCAGTCAGCTCGACGTAGCCCATGCCAGTAGCGGGCTGGTGATGATCCTCGCCTGAAATCTTGACCTCGCCTTCCCAGTAGTCTAAGAAGGAGGAGCGGCCGCGAGCACCAAATGCAAGCTCTTGATCCTTGACCGTGGGCTCGAGTATCAACTGCATACCTTGGGATGGGATGCTCACAGACCATCCCGACGGATAGATGATGTGGGTCACTGGGCTGATCCAGGTTCCGAGGGCCTTCTCGGCAAACTGTCCGTTCGTCAAGTCGACAACGCTGCCAGAGGGAAGCACGTAAGATCCGAATGATCCGGTCGCTTGTCCCCGAGCGTCCCGCAGGAAAGCGAGCATCACGTCCACATCGTTGTCAAGCTGGATGCTGATCCAGTCCCAACCACCCACGCTCGCGACAATGAAATTGCCCCACTGGTGATCCATCCACGCTTCGCCCGTGACCTTGTAAGGCACGCCGTGGTCAGCAATACTGCCGGTGACGGCCATTCTCGTTCGTGAGTAGTAGTACGACCTGCCGAAGACACCGAAGTTGATGAGTCCCGTGCCGCCGTGAAGCACCGCTGGCTTCGTTGCGTGAGCCGAGAGATCTATCGCATAGTCGTGCATCTCGGCCTGCAGCGAATCGTTGCCGTTGGCGCCGGACACCGTCCAGCCACCCACAGAGAGATCGAACCCGTGGCGTTCTCCACCCTGCTCACCGACTGAGCTTCTCTGGGCATAGTGAAACGTCTTCGAATTGTCATCAGTGACGGCGAAGTGTGCTTCATAAGCGGGCGGGTTGTCGCCTCGGCGCACCTGGAAGACGACGAGTTCGAAACCGTAGTGACGTGCTGGAGCGGTGGTCGTTGTGAGGTGGCCAGTGTAGTACCACCACTCCGTAAGATCGCCGTGAGGAGACTCATCAAGTGGTAAAGCGACGTGTGTCGGACTTGAGACCGCGAGCGCTGGCGTTGCGGTAGGAGGGACGGTTGGTAGAGGGGCCAGCTCGACAACCGCACTTCCACAAGCACTGAGTAGCGCGGCGCACGTCGTAAGCATCAGAGCCAGCCATTTCACGGTTCACCTCCGCGATGTACAGGAACCTCAAGGTCGCGCCGGAGCCGTGAGCTGATAGGAGCGGGAATCCACCAGTTCCACTGACCGAGGAGGCGCATCGTCGCCGGAACGAGCAGCGCTCTGACGACCGTAGCATCGAGCGTCACGGCCAGCGCTACGCCAAGTCCCAGCGCTTTGATGAGGACAATGGAGGCCGCCATAAAGGAGGCGCTTACCAGTACTACGATGAGCGCGGCGCTTGTGATGATTCTACCGGATCGCCGGAGGCCCTCAGCAACACTCTCGATGTTGTCACCAGTACGCACGTACGCTTCGCGCACGCGCGACAGCAGAAAGACCTCGTAATCCATGCTCAGCCCGAAGAGCGTACAAAACATCAAGATGGGTAGGTCTGACTCCACGTAATGCAGCGGGGAAAAACCTAGAAGCTGGTGCAGGTGTCCCTCTTGGAATACGAAGACGAGCGCACCATAGCTAGCAACGATACTTAGCGAGTTCATGAGGATCGCCTTTAGCGGCAGTATGGCGCTCCGGAGTAGCAGAAACAGTACGATATAAGTCGAAACTGCGATGAAGAGCATCGCGTGCGGAAAATCACGGTACAGCGAAGCATTGACGTCGACAATAGCTGCTGTCACACCTCCGACGAGCACGGTCATTCCTGACTGTGTTGCCAGCTGCCGGATCCAGCTGACGAGCGTCTCAGACTGAGGGGCTATGGCCGAGTAGCGACTGTAGACCTCGACGAGCACAGTGTTTCCACGCACGGTCGACGCGTAGGTGGCGCTAGCAATGGCATCAGGGATGGCGTGCGGCCGGGCGTAGAGTAGCTTGTACTGGTCGAGGGTGATGCGTGGGTCGATGGTGGTAATGGAATCGACGCGCTGTACACTCGGGTTCGCAGCAATCGCGTGAGATAGCTGATAGAGCCTGGCAAGGTTTTCTGGTTCAAGCGCGTTCCCTGACATCTCCACGACTACGAGGTCGGGAGTGGTCGCGCCTGGAGAAAACTCGGCATTGAGTAGGTCATAGGCCTGCCGGGAAGCGAGCGACTTGGGAAGGATCGCGGCATCCGGCGAGCTCAGGCGGACGTGGAGGAACGGAAGTCCGACAGCAATTAGCAGAAGGAGCGCAGGGATGCCAAAGAGCAGCGGGTGAGCCATGACGGCACGGGCCAGGCGATCCCAGAAGATCGATAGCGCTCGAGACTGCGGCAGGACCTGCAAGGCATCGATGCGGGGTCCCAGAACACTGAGAAGGGCGGGCAGCAGCGTCAGCGCTGCCGATACGGTGCTGAGTACGACGATGCAGCCGCCAAGACCTACCGATCGCAGCAGTAGATAGCGAAAACTCAGGAGTGCCAGCAGACCGAGACAGACAGTGAGCCCGGAATAGAAGACGGCGCGGCCGGCTGTCACTGTCGTTGCTCGAAGCGCCGCCGTGGTGATGAGTGGCTCAGGCTCCGGGCGATCCCTGCGGTGTTCGAGCTCCTCGCGGAAGCGACTGGTCACGAATAGGCTGTAGTCGACTCCCAGGCCAAGGCCGATCATGGTAGTCACATTGAGAACGAAGATCGACAGATCAGTTGTGTGAGCAACTCCAAATAGGATGAGTGACGACACGAGAACACCCACGCCGCCGACCACGATGGGAACGAACGCAGCAATAACCGAGCGGAACACGAAGAGCAACGCAAGAGCGGCAAAGGGGAAGGCGAGAAGCTCAGCGCGATGCAGGTCATCGGAGCTCGCTGACTCGATATCGGCGTAGAATTTCGGGGCCCCGCCTATCAAGACGTGCAGAGAGGTGGGTTGGATGAGCTTTTCGACCCGCTTCACTACTGAAGGCCCCGCATTGACGTTGGGCTTCAGGACGATGAGCTCATAGGCTGTGTGGCCGTCGCGCCCGACCTGACGGAAGTTATCGGTGTGCCAAATGATCGTGGCGACATCGGAGTCGCTCGGAACCTGGGCAAGCGCCTGATGGACCTGGGCTATGAAGGCTGGATCATTCGGATGCAACGTCGGACTAGTGAACACTGCGTAGAGATCGGTGGCGCTGAAGCCCAGACGGCGACCCAAGACTGCAAGAGCCTGGGAAGACTGAGAGTGATCATTCTCGAAGCCACCGACCTTCAGCGCTCCGGGAAGAAGAAAGAAGGCGGGCACGCTGGCGACGAAGAGGAGAGCCCAGAATGCGATGACGGCCCGCGCGTGGCGAGCAGACCAGTTCGAAAGCTTTGCAATCACGAGCCAAGCCTTACAGAAATGCCGTACGTCCAAGAGTACGGGAACTTGCCACTCGACGTACCGGCTGGCGACGCGACGTGCTCAGTGGTCTGCACGTGCCGCGGTCGCGGGGTCAACACGTGGAGGAGCGGATAAACACAGGTGTGCCGAGAGCTACCCGGTAGGTATCGCCAGGCCGCGTCCCTGGTAACTGCAGAGAGGTACCGTGCTGATGAGGCGTGAGCATGATCTGCTGACCGGTCATCGACGCCGCCGCAAACGAGCTGGGCGGTCCCGGGAGGCTCAGCTCTTCTACCTGGTTGGAATCATTCCACACGACCGTAATTGCAGTCGTGCCGCGACAAAACGCCACGGCAGTGACACCAGGAATAGGATGGGTGAGGCTCAGAGGTCGGGTGTCGTAGAGTTCAGCAGCGGTGGTTCGAAAGGCGTAGAAGCCTGGTCGCGCCGTCAGGTCTTCCCGGATCAAGCCCCAGTAGTGCCCTTGCTCATCGACGTCGGCGGCTCGGTAGATGACCACGGTCCGGTAACCCGCGTAGTGCGCGAGGGTGAGTACTTGGACAATGAAGGCAGCACCCTCAGCGAGAGTGACGGAGTCCGGACCAGTGACGGCATTGGCCGGGCCGCCCGGATCGACGACAGGGACGTTGCTCTCAGTGATCCAGAGGCGAGGAGTGACGTGCCAAGGCGCGAACACGGCACGTGTGAGATCCTTGAGCCGTAAGACATCGTAAGGATTGTCGTACACGTGCCAAGCAACGTCCTGTGGCAATTCTGACGGGCATTGCGTTTCAGAGCAGATCGTATCCACCATGGCACGGAGCCAGGCACCGTTGTCACTGACCATGCCACCGATGAGCACAGGCGCAGCGGGGTCAAGGGCATGGATCACTGACCTGGCTTGGAGGTACAGCTCGGCGTATTGCGCTGGTGTTCCTGTCCAGAAGGTCTGCGAGTTTGGCTCATTCCAGACTTCCCAAACCGTCACTCTGGGGCCAGCGGCTTGAACGGCGGCCCGCACGAAGCGCTCCCATGGATCGGATTGCTGAGCGTTCGATCTGGGCGGCCCCAGTCCTTGCGGTGGGCTCGCGGCGCCGGCCGAAGGCGAGCTCGCGGCCCAGGTGGGTGTTCCCAGCAACAGGCCGATGACTGTGAAGTGGAGTTGCTGTGCCTCATTCAGCTCGGTATTGAGCGTAGAGAAGTCGTAGACTCCGGGCTGCTGCTCGATCTGATCCCAGCGAATTTCCAATCGATCAGTCGCAGCGCCGCTCCCTCGGAGGATCGGTGCCGATGCGTCCTGTGTGTTGATGGCATCAGCCACACCGAAAAACGGATCGTTGCGGTCGCGCTGGGGCAAGATAGCCAAGCCGTCGAGCACGGGGGCAAACTCCAACTGTTGCATCCGGAGCCACATCTCCTCGAGCGTGACGCGGCGGGAGCCGGTGCTCGTGGCAGCTGTTTCCGTTTGCTCCGTGAAGGCTCGCGCTATCAGTGAAACAGTGGCACCGTGGGCAGGTGGGGAGGCGGTGGTCACGACTGAGCGCACTGGAGTCCGGCTCTGGTTGCCGTATCCGGCGACGAGCGCGGCAACCAGAGCGCAAAAGACTACTCGCTCGACAACGGCTCTTAGTGTAGACAGCATCTTGGATTACACTCCACGCATGGGTGGGGGGCGATTGTCCCCTGGGGGGCCAGGCTGTGTGTCGGTACCGTCTGCACTGCGCTGACCCGAGAGGGCGATCATTGCGGCCAGTCCCCCACCTAGGGCGAGAAAGAGAACGAGACTCGGTGGTGAGCCTCGCGCTGTGCGTCGGGCTAATGCGTAGGCTTGAGGCCTGATAGTCGAGGTTGCCGTCGCAACAGAAGTGGGAGGGCGAACGACGCCGCCGCGGACTGGGAGAGCTGCAGCAGCTCGCGGCGGCGAAACCGTCTTCGTTGCCACCGTGACGGCGGCCGGCGATAGCACCGAGCGTGCCGTGGTGGTAGATGTGGATACTGATTGAGCGTACAGCGCAATCACTACTGAGAGAGTCAGCAAGACAGCTGCTGCTACTGCTGCAACCTGCCGTTGCCACTGTCCGAGCCATCCCCAAGGCGACGACCTAGATGTGTTTGCGGACAGGACGAAGGATCGCGGTAAAGGGGGAACCGGGAAGTTCCGTAGGAGAGATCCGGTAGCCTCGAGTGACGCGAGAAACGTCCTGCACTCATCACAGTTGTTGACGTGGTTCCACACGTGCTCGGCTGCATCTGGTGGGAGGAGGCCAACGCTGAGGTCGGCGAGGAGGGTTTGGGGGTGTCGTGGTCTACTCATTTGCGGGGCTCCCTCCTGTAAAGAGGGAACGATAGCTCTGGGGCAGAAGTTCCGGCTTCTGTGCTAGCCAGTCGCGCAGTTTAGCGCGCCCTCTACTCAAGCGTGACTTCACCGTTCCGAGCTCGACTCCCAGTGTCTCCGCTATCTCACTGTAGGCATATCCCTGAATATCGAACAAGACGACTACTGCCCGCTGCTCCCACGGTAGCTGATCGAGCCCCAGAGTGATGTAGCTGATAAGCTCTACTCGGAGCACGGTCTTTTCAGGTTCATCTTCCTGGGCGGCAATCGCCGTGGGTGAAGCGTCGCCGTCATCATCGTCATCAAGGGACAGGACTCTGTGTATCTTGCCTGATCTCAGCAAGTCATAACAGCGATTGACGACGATGCGAGTGAGCCACGCGCAGACACTACCCTGGTGGAACTGGCTCAGATGTTGCCAGGCAGAGAGTACAGCGTCTTGGACGGCGTCACTCGCCACCTGTGAATCGCCAGCGAGTCGCAGGGCCACAGCATAGAGCTGCTGCTGATGGATCTCGATGAGCCGGTTGAAGGCGTCGAGATTACCTCGGACAGCTTGCTGCACGAGGCGTTCGTCAGGTGAGGGGATCGTGGTTGGCTTGTTGCCCATCGATCCCTCATCTAGCACGGCACACATACACCGTGAAAGGAGATTGGAGGCATAATTCCGGCAGAAACGGCGATGGCGCTGCTCCTCAGTGGCAGCTGGGATCTTCCGTCTTCCTTTCCCCATTCGCCAGAGGTGCAATAGAGAAAAGAGTACCAGCGGTGCCGTAAGGGACCCGTGATCACCACGATGAGTATAATCGTGATCCTACCTGCCTGTGGCGCTCTGGAAATCCATCCAAGGGTAACGAGCGCCACAGGCACCAGGACAAAGATCCTGTACGGAGGCACTCCGCAGGTTCTCCCGCTCGCTTGGGAGACTAGTCGGAGCCGATAGCTAGGAGGTGGCATGAAAGCATTCCCCGCATCTCAGATTCGCAACGTTGCCCTAGTAGGCCACGGTGGCTCTGGCAAGACGACGCTCTGCGAAGCCATGCTCTACCTATCCGGGGCAATCGCTCGCAGGGGAAGGGTCGAGGACGGAACGTCAACCTCGGACTTTGATGCGGAAGAGCAGCGACGTCAACTCTCGCTCAGTACGAGCATCCTTCCTCTCGAATGGAAGGGCGTCAAGATCAACCTGCTCGACACTCCAGGTTACTCGGACTTTGTCGGCGAGGTAAAGCAGGCTCTCCGTGTGGCCGATAGTGCCCTCATTACAGTGTGTGCCGTAAATGGCGTGGAAGTCGGCACGGAGCTCGTCATGGGATATGTCGACGAGAACAAGCTGCCGGCGCTTGTTGCTATTACGCGACTGGACCGGGACAACGCCGACTTTGATCGTGCGCTCGAGGGAGTGCGCTCACTCTTTGGCCGAAAGGCTGTCGCACTCCAGTATCCTCTGGGGCACGAACGCAGTCTCAATGGGTTCATCGACATCGTCAACGAGCAAACATACGTTCTTCGTAGTGGTAGCCTCGAGCGAACCGAGATTCCAGAAGAAGTACAAGAGCGCGTGCAACAACTGCGAGAAGAGCTCATTGACAGTGTGGCAGAGAGCAATGATGATCTGCTCGCGAAGTATCTGGATGGCCAGGAGATCAGTGCCGCTGAGCTTCTACCTGCGCTGCAGCGAGGCGTCAAAGATCGGACTGTCGTGCCCGTGGTCTGCTCGACGGCGACGCTTGACATCGGTGTGTCACAACTCCTCGATGTGCTTCGTGACTTCGTGCCGTCGCCGGAAGAGATTGGTACCGCAAGCCCTGATGGGCCACTTGCGGCGTTGGTCTTCAAGACGACCAGCGACCCGTACGTTGGGCGGGTGAGCTACTTCAGGGTCTACTCGGGCATACTGCGTGCTGATGCGCACGTGTGGAATAGTAATCGCCAGCGAGAGGAGCGTGTGGCGCAAGTCGCTTTTGCGCGAGGGCACAATCAAGAGGCGACTGGCGAAGTACCAGCGGGTGATCTCGGAGCGGTGAATAAGCTCACCGAGGTTGCGATTGGTGACACTCTCTGTACACGCGAACAGCCGGTGACTTTGCCGGGAATAAGTTTTCCGGAGCCGTGCTTCCACGTTGCGGTCGAGCCTAAGACCAAGGGTGACCTGGACAAGATGGGACCAGCTCTGGCGCGCCTCCAAGAGGAAGACCGCACCATCCGTGTGAGCAAGGATCCGGAGACTGGAGAAACCATCTTGTCTGGCATGGGTGACATGCATCTCGAAGTGGCTATGGAGCGGTTGCGCAGCAAGTTCAAGCTCGAGCTCGTGCTCCAGACGCCACGAGTTCCCTATCGAGAGACGATCCGTAGGGCTGCCAAAGCCCAAGGCCGGCACAAGAAGCAGACTGGTGGGCACGGGCAGTTTGGCGATGTCTGGGTGGAGCTGGAGCCATTACCCAACGGTGGCGGCTATGAATTCGTGGACAAGATCGTTGGCGGAGCGGTTCCGCGCCAGTTCATCCCGGCAGTCGATAAGGGAATCCAAGAGACGCTTGCTGAGGGGCTGATCAGTGGCAACTCAGTAGTCGATGTGCGCGCCACGCTCTATGATGGCTCCTACCACCCGGTGGATTCCTCGGAGATGGCCTTCCGGCTTGCGGCAGCGCTTGCAGTGAGGAAGGCTGCAGAGCAATGTCAACCCGTTCTACTCGAACCGGTTCTCGAGGTGGAGGTCACGGTGCCTGAGGCGAACATGGGCGACGTGATGAGTGATCTCAACTCGAAGCGGGCACGCATCGAGGGAATAGAGCCCGCGAGTGCGGGCGTGCAGCGCATTCGGGCACAGGTGCCGCAAGCGGAGATGCTGCGCTACGCTATTGATCTCCGGTCCCTTACCCAGGGGCGTGGCGTGTTCACCTCGCGCTTCTCCCACTATGAAGAGGCGCCTGCGCACGTGGCTCAGAAGGTGATTGAGGAATATGGGAAGGGCAGGTTGCACGAATCTCAGCACGTGTGATCTCAGGACGACCTTCTGAGCCCGTCCTGACATTGCTCGGAGGCGGAGGAGCGATGGGATCCTTATTCGCAGAGCTCCTCTTGCCCGCGGTACGGGCTTGCATCATCATCGATCGTTTTCCCGATGTGGAAGCATTGGAGGATGGTCGACGCCCCACGATCCAGCAGACCCTGCAGCGACTGACTGGCCTTGTTCAACGCCGGCGCTGGCGGCCACAGCTGTTCACCGTGAAAGCAATGGGGGAGAGCCTCCAAATCCACTCGATCGTCGAGCCACAGGGTGGGCCAGTGGTGGCAGTCTTCACCTCCGAGCACGGGAGTATGTCGAGCCAAGAGGCACGACCGACACTTGAAGCGTTAGTACGAGACTTGCGCGTCCATCCTGGCGTCGAGGCGGTCTTGCTGTTTCTGCCCACAGCCCTCGGTCCGGCGGTGTGCCCGTGGACAGACGTATTCCTATGTGCGACACCGTACACGTCAGCGCAGGAGTTCGAGGAGCTCCTGCGCCCTTACAGTCAGGGTCTTCCTCCAGGGGCCCTGTACGGCGATGTGCTCTCGATCAAAGCGGCTCCGATGCGCATTGCTTGCCGACTACTGCCGTCTCACGTCGGAGTGATTGGCCTCCATCCTCTTTTTGGTCGGGCTGCTGGCGATCCCACCGGACTGGTGGTCGCTGTGGCTCCTGCGAGCGATGGGCGTCCCACCGTGCCGTGGCAAGAGTGGCTCGTGGAGCAGCTCGCGGGCGCGGGTCTTCTCCTGACACCTACTTCGGCCGAGGAGCACGATGCCGCGATGAGCTTCGTGCAGTCACTAACCCACTTCGTATTGTTGAGCTATGCCTTCACGTTTGTGCGAGCGAACCAGGATCCGACACAGCTGCTGCCCTTCCGCACTCCGGTCTTCGAGCCTCTCTTGTACCTGGCTGCGCGAGTCGCTGCGCTCGCTCAGCGCACTCCTGACGTCTATCGGGCGATTCAGCAAGAGACCCAGCACCCTGAGCTCCGCCGGCTCTTTGTTGATACGGTCCGTGATCTGCTCGAAGCTATTGAACGTGACGTCAGCGCCCACGAGGCTGAGTCCCAGCAGCCGGGACTTGGCGACCAGGAAGTACGCCACAGCAGTGATTGGAATGATGAGCATCCCCGACCGTCATTCGCAGAGCTACTGGGAGAACTCGGTGCACCGTGGACACCCGAGTACCACCGGTATGCCGAGCCATTCGAGCACCTCGTTGTCATGAGCAATACGCTTACTGACCGGATCAACGCCCTACGCTACCAGCTTCTCCGGTCGAACGGCTTGGTCAAGGGGATACGGAATCTTCGCACTGGCACAGTGACTGTGGGAGCCATTTATGTTGATCCGCGCCATCACGATAGAGTGGACCTTGCTTCCCGAGTACGGTTTCGGAGATTCAATCTCACGTCGGGTGCAATCGATGAGGAGCGCGAAGGGCCGCCATCTCATCTCGGCTCTCTGCCAATCGCACAAGCTGAGCTTGTCGACGACGAGGAACTCTTACAGTGGCTCATCGTACACACTGGTCCACGTTCGGGCAAGGATGATGGTCGTGGCGCGCCGGCTTGGAGTGGTTCTGCTCACCGCCCGCGATACATCGGCCGGGGCCACTTCGATCTCTCACTGGCGGTGCCTCCTTGGTTTGATGAGGATATCGTAGGGCGGCTACTGCCCCGGCGTTGGAGTGGCGAGATGCATCTCGCGTGGGCGACGTTGCGCCATCAGGATGCTCCGACGCCGGCTACCGGCGAAGGGACCTGTCCCGTCATCATCCCCATCGTGTTGATTGTCCCGCCGCAACGTGTGCTCAATGCGAGGCGCGAGGCGCAACGGCAAGCACGCACCACTCAGTCTGATCCGGTTCACCGTCGCCAGCGGGAGGATCAGCTCCTGGGTGAGGCGATTACACGGATGCTGTCCGGCACGCGCGACGAAGTGTACGAGTGGCTCTTACAGCACGGTGCGGTTGCTCTTCACTACCGGTGAGTTGCCTCTACCGGCTGGGATGCTGCCGGAATCAGTGCGAGGCGGGATTCCTTTTTCGGATGAGTTCGAAGATCTATCTATAGGTGTTCTTAGAGCAGCGTGAGAATACAGTGACCATCTTCCGTGACCACCACTGTATGCTCGAACTGTGCCGAGAGGCTGCCATCGGCGGTGACTACCGTCCAGCCGTCCTCCAGTATGCGCGTCTCATGTTGCCCAGCATTGATCATTGGCTCAATCGTGAAGACCATTCCCTTGCGGAGAAGCGGTCCGCGGCCAGGAACACCATAGTGAAAGATCTGAGGATCTTCGTGGAGAGCACGGCCGATGCCGTGTCCGCAGTACTGACGGACGACCGAAAAGCCTGCCTTTTCAACGACTGGCTGAATGGCGGCGCCGATATCGGAGAGATGTGCTCCGGGATGAACCTGGGCAACGCCGACATCAAGGGCCTGGGCGCAGACTTCGAGGAGGCGACTCGCTGTTGGTTTGACAGACCCGACGGCAAACGACGTTGCTGCATCACCATGAAGACCACGGTAGAAGGCGCCGACGTCGACGGTGACGATGTCACCCTCATTGAGCACGTGGGATCCCGGAATTCCGTGCACCACCTGATCGTTGACGGCAGCGCAAATACTTGCAGGAAAGCCACGGTAGCCCTTGAAGGAGGGCTTTGCGTCCTTTTTGCGGATGAACTCCTCAGCCAGGGCGTCGAGCTCTCCAGTTGTAACACCAGGGCGGACGTGCTCGGCGAGCATGTCGAGAGTCTCTGCAACGATCCGACCTGCCTGCCGCATGATCGCCAGCTCGGCTGGCGTTTTCAGGATGATTGCCACGATTCACTTCCCATCAAGACCTACGGCGAGCAGCACGCCGCAACCAGCGAGCGCGAGACAAAGGGCTACGTAGCTGAATCCAGTTGATCGCCCGCTCAGGCCGAACTGGAGGATACCGGCGAGCGCGAACAAGATAACCGCCAGAGCCCTGATCTCCGTTGTATGAAGCGCGGCTGGCTGGCCCGTGTGCGTGGGATGTCCAAGTGACTCGTCTACCGGGCGCTCTATATCTTCATCTTCTCTCTCTTGCCATTCCATTGATCAAGCTCCCTGAGCCGTCGCTGAACGCACGTCACGTACCCCCAGTCCAGCACCTCGCGGCAGGATGAGTTTTCCCTGCTCGACGCCGACACCCAGGAAGGGGTCGTCGCGAATCAGAAGATGACCATCTAAGTCAGCATACTCGACGAGAGGACTGATGTGGGCAGCGGCCGTAATGCCGAGAGATGTCTCAATCATGCATCCCAGCATGACTTCCTTGCCGAAGAGGTGAGCAGCATTGATTTGATCCAGTGCACCAGGTATTCCACCGCACTTGGCAAGTTTTACGACGATGCCATCCACGGCTGGCGCGACGCGGGGCACATCGAGGGCGGTGACACAGCTCTCGTCGGCGAAAATTGGGAGCGGCGAACGCTGACGCACCCATGCCAGGCCGTCGACATCGTGGGCAGCCACCGGTTGCTCGACAAACTGAAGATCAAACTGGGACAGCTGCTCGATGTTGCGAACCGCTTCGCGCGGGTTCCAGGCGGCGTTGGCATCGACGCGAATAATGGCATCCGGGCGGACCTCACGGATTGCTTTGAGACGGCCGGCATCGTCGTCGGTGCCGACCTTCACCTTGAGGATAGGGTAGCTGGCTGCCGCCTGGGCCTTGCGGGCCATCTCGTCAGGCTCGGCGATGCCGATGGTAAATGACGTGTGCGGAGCACGCTCCGGATTGAGACCTACGAGACGGTAGACCGGAACGCCGAGAGCTTTGCCGGCGAGGTCGTACGCGGCACAGAGCACGGCACTCCGTGCTGCTGGATTCAGCCGGATGCTCCGCTCGATGATCTCCTGCAGCGTCTGGGTATCACCGATATCACACTCGATGGACGGTCCGAGATGATGGAGCGCCGCTAGCACGCTCTCTGTGGTCTCGCCGTAAAACGAGGATGGATCTGCCTCTCCATAGCCCGCGAGGTCGTCTACTCGCAGCTCAACAATGACAGGCCGGGCAACGGTTTGCGTGCCCCTGCTGATTCGAAATGGCTCGCGAAGGTGAACTTCGTGAATGATAGCGGTGAGACGTAAGCTAGGCATACAGATCCTCTCACGATGACCCAAGTCGGGGACACACGAGGTGTTATTGAAGGCTGGCGGCGACAGCATCGATGATGAGCTCCGCGCCCCAGCGAATCGGGTCTGTGACCGGTAAACCCAAGAGATCGCTGGTCTGAGCGACTGCCCGTTGTGCCGCTTCTTCGGTCACGCCGAACGTGTTGAGCGCGACCGCACACACGCGACTGGGCTTGACCCAAGATGCGGCCGATTCATAGATGCGAATCAGTTCGGGTAGGGATGGCAGTGGAACGTCATAGCCACGGACGGTGGTCCGGTCGAGTTTGTGTACAAGCACCATCGTGTCTGCTCGGGCGCCGTGAACCAGGGCGAGGGTGACGGGAGAGTAGGCGGGGTGCACTAACGACCCCTGCCCTTCCACCCAAATCCAGTCGTGTTCTCGTGTCGCCTCCACAACAGCGCGCTCGACGCTTCCGGGCATAAAGTCGCCAATGATCCGATCAAGCGGAATACCATCGCCCGCGATGATGATGCCGGTTTGCCCCGTTGCTACGAACTTTGAGCGCCAACCGCGGCGTACCGCCGCGCTGTGACACTCTAGCGCTGCCGTCATCTTACCAATGCTGCAGTCACTGCCGACGAACAGGATTGTATGGCTTCCCGGCCGGTGTGGGCAGCCCTGAGCCACCGTCGTTTCATCAACCGGCTCGCGCACGTCCCATAGCTCGACCCCGTGCTTACGAGCGAGTGCTGCGAGGCTCTCATCTTCTCTTAAGAAGACGTGGAGACCATTGATGATATGGACTCCGTTCTCGATGGCAACGCGCAGCTGCCACAACCATGTCTCTGGCAGTGCACCTCCTCGCGGTGAGATTCCGATGAGCAGTGCATCAGGCTGATATCGAAGTGCTTCACCGATGTCGCAGACGATGGGGATGCCGTGACCGACGCCGATGACCGCCCCAACGTCTTGGCCGGCGTGCTGGCTGTCAATGACAGCAACAATCCTCCGTTCGCCGTACCGGATCACTCCTGTCCCCGTCTTGGCCGACTCGGCGTCGAAGGCACCTTCGGCGAGAATGCAGAGGGCCTGGGCGTCGCGGGCACTTCCCATATGTTCTCCTCTTAGTTGCGGATCAACGCGAGGAGATCATCACGTCTGCGTTGCATCTCCTCGCAACTATCGGCCTCGACGTTGAGGCGGAGGAGGGGCTCTGTGTTGGATGGACGGACGTTAAACCACCAGGAGTCATATTGGACGGTAACGCCATCCAATTCGTCGATGTGCCCATCCTTGTACTTCTCCTTGAGCTCCCAAAGCTTTGCGGCTGCATCGGCAACTTTGGAATTCTGCTCTCCACTGCGGCACCGCTTGTCGAGGGTGTGGACAATCTCGGAGACTGGCTTCCCCTGCCGGCAGATAATCTCTAGGCATACAAGGAGGCTAATCATGCCTGAGTCAGCGAACCAGAAGTCCCGATAGTAGAAGTGACCAGAGTGCTCGCCGCCAAAGATCGCGTTTTCTTCGCGCATCTTTGCCTTGATGAACGAGTGGCCTACGCGGGTGCGAACTGCGTGACCGCCCTCTCGCTCGATGAGCTCAGGCACACTGCGGGAGCAGATCAGGTTGTAGAGGATAGTGGCTCCGGGGTTCTTCTGCAGGAGACTGTGGGCGACGAGGAGTACGACCATACTGCCGTCGAGTATCTCTCCGCGCTCATCGACCAGGAACATCCGATCAGCATCTCCATCAAAGAAAGCTCCGAGATCGGCACCGTGCTCACGAACCGCTTCTTGCAGATCACGGAGATTTTTGGACTCCAGTGGGCTGGCCAGATGGTGAGGGAATCGCCCATCGAGCTCGAAGTACAAGGGGATGATCTTGAATGGTAGATCGCGGAAGACTTCAGGAATGGTCATCCCCGCCATACCATTGCTCGCGTCGACGACGATCTTCAACGGGGTGAGCGCTGACCGGTGGACGAATGTGTGCATTTTCCGGGCATAGTCGGTCAGTGCCTGAAGGTGACGGACAGAGCCTTTCGTAGATGATGGGGGGATGCGATCTTCCAGCACCATGTCTCGAACGTCGCTGAGGCCCGTCTGAAGGCTCACAGGCACGGCGTTGGCGAGGCAGAACTTCATCCCGTTGTAATCACCGGGATTGTGTGATGCCGTGATCATGACGCCGGACTGGAAGCTATAGCTGGCAACAGCGAAGTAGAGCTCGTCCGTGCTGACGAGGTCGAGATTGACCGCTTCCGCGCCTTGATCTGTGACACCTCGGATGACCGCCTCGGCGAGAGCGGGAGAGGACACGCGCATGTCGCGCCCTACTGCAACCTGAGTGACCTGCATGTGTGCAACGAAGGCACGCGCGATCTTGTATGCTGCGTCTTCAGTGATCTGGTTAGGGTAGATGCCGCGAACATCGTAGTCTTTGAAGATGCTCTGGGAGATGGCCATGTTGCTGCTCCTCACACGCCTCTCGCGCCGTTCCGATGTTCGCATTCTAGCAGCACTGCTCGTCAAGCCAGTCTGGTTGGTCACGAACTCTCGGGTCTGCTGTCAATGGTGAAGGAAGGCAAAGCATGACGATACGGCTGGGGCTATTTGGCGCCGGAGCAATTGCTCGGGGAATGTATCTTCCTAGTGCACAAGCCTTAGGAGAAGAACGAGTTCAAGTGACTGCCGTCGCCGACCCACTGCTCGACCGCGCCGAGACGCTGGCCGCACGTGTGAACGCACGGGCGTATAGCTCGCCACAGCAGTTACTCGACAGCGGCACTGTTGATGCAGTCGTGGTGGCTACGACCATCGCAACGCACGCCGAGCTCGCTCGCCTCGCGCTGGAGTCTGGCAAGCACGTGCTGCTCCAGAAACCGATGGCGACGGCCCTCCCTGATGCCGAAGCCGTGCTCGCTGCTGCTGACCGTGCCGGCGTCATATTGCAGTGCGAACCACCGCACGTCCTGCACCCGTATGCGGTTCAAGCGCGAGCTGATGTCGAATCTGGCCTTATCGGGCGGCCATGCCTGGTTGTGGCACGATCGGCCCACAGCGGTCCGCCGGACCGGCCGTGGTTCTACTTTCAGGAGCACGGTGGAAGCGTGGTCTTCGACATGGGGGTTCATGCGCTCACCTGGGTCCTGGGACTTCTCGGTCCAGCGTCAGCAGTTTCTGCCACAGCTGTGCGGAGTGTGCCTCAGCGTGTCATCAATGGGGCACCATTGACACCAGATATCGAGGACAATGCTGTACTCGTGCTCGAGATGCGCAATCGAGCACTCGCAACGATCCTTACCAACTACTGTACACCAGCGACACAACTCCCGGCGGTTGAGCTGACGGGGGATGATGGGGTGATCGTGATAGACGGGAGTATGGGCGGTTATGCGCGCTTTCGCCGCTTCAGCATTGGAGATGCGCGGAGCATCAGCGAGCCTAATGCTGCGTGGAATATCCCAGCAATCACACGAGGGCACATTGGGCGTGAGCTGCCTCCACGGGATCAGGCAACCGCAAATCTCGCAATCTCTTCGAGTCTAGCGTACTTCGTTGGTGCAATCGAGCGGCGAGAACGCCCTGTTCCCGATGGCCAGCTAGCGCGCCACAGCTTGGAGATTATGCTCGCTGCGCGCCGAGCAGCGGAAACCGGGCAGCGCCAGCAACTCGAGACGACCTTTGACTTCAGCCGGCTCCCGGATGCACTCTAGGATCCTTCGTCCGACTCTCTCGCGGCTGGCACTTCTGCACGTTCTTCGAGCGACGAGAGCTCGGCCCGGAGTGCCAAACCACGCTTGACCAACTCCTGGCACAGAGGAATGGAGCTGGGCTGGCGAGACGGGTCACGAAGCGCCTTCGCAGTGGCCAGGGCTGAGAGCGCGTTTTCGGGACGTTGTGTCCTGACAAATAGTAATGCCGTTTCCTCGCAGCGCCGAGCGTAGCACTGGCGGTATTCCTCGGTGAAAAGTGCGTCTATGAGCGCTGCAGCAGGGGTGTCAGATGCGCTCTCAGCCTGGGCAGTCTGTTCGCCGTCACCTGTGCGAAGACTGCCGTCTGATTCGACATCTGGCGGTGTGATGGACCAGCCCTCGAGCTCTACTGCGGCAACGAGCATCTCTCCTGATGTCGCCAGATGCTGCTCCAGCAGATCGTCACTCCACTCAGCCTCACGGTAGACATTCTCCGGCGAGACCCCTTGGAGCTCGCCCCCGGTGAACTGTATCCAGTCGTTGTACTGCTCGGGTATATGTCTTCCGACACTCGTAGAGCGTTGTGCTGCTTCAGCCAGGAGCCACTGGGCGTAGTTGAAGGGGATGTCTACACTGTCGTCAGAGGATGGGTCAGTGAGGATGTCTTCCCATTGCCGGCCAAGCTGACGGCGCGTACCCCCGAAAGTCTGAAGGAAGGACAGACCGTCACGTTCGTGCAGGATGGCGAAGGCCATCCCGGCACCCACGGGACGGCGGGCCTGGAATAGGGCGAGGGTACGGGCGCCCTCAGCGTCGATGTAGCTGGCTAGGGCGCGCTCAAATTCGACACCACTGGTAGGCACCTGGAAGATTGGTTCACCCGAGGTTGCAGGCACGCCCGGGGGGTGGATGCCAGCGCCTTCCAGGGAATGGAGGGCCGTCCGCACGTGCTTCGCGATCTTCTGGTCCAGCGGCTGTGCCGCGATGAGAGCGAGAAGAGCCGCTCCGCGCTCATTCCGTGACGCGGCCACACCTGCCACCGTATCCTCTGCCGCTTGCGTCCACTGCAGAAGTCGAGTGATTGCCTGCGCTGCCTCTTGAATGTCGATCTCCGACTGTGTGACTGCGTAGGCGGTGACGCCAGCAAGACGTGATTGGCCGTGAAGAAGGCTGGCGATGGCGCTGCCGCTCTCCGGGAGCGGTGGCTTGCGCAGCGCTGTGAGGAGATCTGCGACCGCGTCGAGCTCAGAGGTAGAGGGGGGCACAAATCGCCCCCGCTGGGCACGTGAGGATGACATAGCTTCTCCCATTGAAGATCAACGAAACACGATGATAACTGGTGGCACGCTCGCAACGCTTCCTGAAGCGGACTACCAGTAGTGCACTGAGGGCACGAAGAAGAGGAAGTAGGCTGCTGGGTTCAGCACTGGCGCGCTGAGAAACCAGCTGTCTGGCGAGTGCTGGACTGCCGGACAGTGAGGTCTGCCCGCACAAAGCCCAGCGGCAGCGCGAGGCACTGCCCCACCACCCGACCGACCCGCGCAATGATCCCAGGGGGAATGGCCAGCCATGCTTTGCCAGCCTCGTGCTGGTAGTGTGTGGTAGGACACCCGCCGGAATGTCGCCCCCCCTCCTCGGTTAGCGAAAAGTAGAGAATAAAGCGGCGCCAGAAAGTCGCCCCGCCCCCATTGCTCTTCCAGAGGGGGAAGCCGTGGAGCTGTGGGGGCTCGAACCCCAAACCTCCGCCGTGCAAAGGCGATGCTCTCCCAGTTGAGCTACAGCCCCGGGAAAAGTAAGCGTACCCCACGGCCTCGCCGAAATCAAAGTGGGACGGATAGGATGATGCGCTACATGCGCTGAACGGTTATCTCCCGCCCCTCGCGCGCCGACCTGTACGCAGCCTCCATGACGGCAACGGCCGAGATTCCTTCAGCGGCGGTCACTGCCGGACTCGCTCGTCCGCGGATCGCCTGGCCGAATGCCCTAATAGGTCGCGCGAATTCCCCGCCTGGTGTCCGGTCGAACACAGTTTGGTGAATCGCCTGGTCTCCATAGAGTGATGGAGAGATAACGTCCACGACGCCACGTACGAACGAGATCGAGCCTCCCGTGCCGTAGATGTGTATCCGATGCTCGTGGGCTCCGGCGGCTACCGCGAAGGTCGATGCGAGCTGGCCGATCAAGTCCGACGCCGTGGTGAGGTTGAAGATCGCTGTTACCGGTGCTCTCATCTCGTCGATGCCGGAAGTGCTGGTGCTACACGAGACTCGCTTCACAGGATCAAGAAGCCACTCGATCATGTAGGCGAAATGAACGGTTTGGGCCAGCGCGATTCCGCCCTCTGTCTCGGTGTGCAACCAGTTGTTTGCTCGTACGATGGAAGGCCCCTCGATACCGCGGCCCAAGAACAGGCAAGGTACCCCGATGTTTCCTTCACTGAGCAGCTGTCTTGCGAGTTCGGCGGCGCTCTCGAAGCGGCGGTTGTGCATGACCGTAAGGATTCTTCCAGTCTTGCAGGCCGCCTCCTGCATAGCCAAGCAATCGGTTACTGATAGGGCCATGGGCTTTTCGACGAGTACGTGCTTGCCTGCACGGAGTGCGGCGATGGCCATGGGTGCGTGCTGGGTGTTCGGCACACACAGATCGACTCCCTCGATCGTGGAGTCCTCCAGAACGTCTTCCCATCGAGCATATGTGTGGAGCGGCTTATCGGCCTGGTTGGCGAGCTGGTGCGCGCGTGCCGTGTCTGGATCGCATACTGCGTGATACAAGACATCGGGTTGAGCAGCTTGAGCAGCTCTGAGGTGCACCTGTCCGATAGTACCGCATCCAACGAGGCAAATGCGCGGGGGTTCCGACGGCGTGCTATCCACTAACCACTTTCTCCAATGCGTGTTGGAACTCCTTGAACGCTTGGTCGCCCTTGAGGACGAAGGAGATTGTACGAATGCTGCTCGTGCCGGTGGTTACGAACTCGTGGATGGTTTGCAAGGCGACACCGGCGGCTTCCGGAAGGGGGTATCTGTAGGCGCCAGTGGAGATTGCTGGGAAGGCGACGGTGGTGACACCGTGGTCGCGAGCTAGGTCTAGGGTTGAGCGGTATGCCGATGCGAGCAGCTGTGCTTCGTCTTTCCGCCCGCTGCGCCATCTTGGTCCGACTGCGTGAATGACGAATCGAGCTGGGAGGCGGCCCGCACCGGTGATGCGTGCCGCACCAGTTGGGCAGCCGCCAAGTCGACGGCACTCCTCAAGGATACTGAGACCTCCGACACGATGGATGGCACCATCAACACCGCCGCCCCCGAGGAGGGATCTATTGGCTACGTTGACAATGGCGTCGTGGGGAAAGGTCGTGATGTCGCCCTGCAGGAGTTGCACGGTGACACCCCCAAAGGATGCGTGAACTGTTGCTACTGTGTCCACCACTTCACGTTTTCTAGACGTGATTGATTGCGAGAAGCTTGCTACCTTGTGGAGAGAGTATGCGACCGTACATGCGTAGGTCAAGGGGTTCACGGCGAAAGCCGTGGAGCTCGTAGAGTCGCTGCGCACGCTCGTTCATAGCTTGAGTGGAGAGACCGATGGAACGGACGCCTCGCGCCGTCATTCGCTGAAGAGCGAAGCGCAGCAACTCTCTACCCCAGCCCTGCCCCTGGAATTGCGGGTGAATTGCGAGGCGGTCGAGGTGACCGGTGTACCTACGAAGCGTATGAGATTCGTAACCGACCAGTGTTCCGTCGGCGTAGGCGAGGAAAGTCTCAACGTCGGAGAGCATCTGGATGAGCAGCCACTCGTCAACGCCAAACCACCACAGCCACGGGAATGTCTCCTGCTCGAGTCGCACGAGGTCGTCGAGGTCGGACACGGTCAGCGGGTGCACGGTGAGGCGAGTATCGGGAGGCAAGATGAGTGGCTGGACTGAGCGATAGGCGACTATGTGCTCGACTTCGGTGAAGCCGGCATCGAGATAAGCTGAGAGTGAGCGACGGGCTTCGATCTCTCCAACGAGCACCATGTGGAGGCCTTGGGCTCGGATGAGATCGAGAGCACCTGTGAGGAGGGCTTTGCGTCGCACACTCCAAGGCTGCTCACCGCGCCCATGAGGGGATAGGGGATGCCCCGATGGCCCGCCCATTTCGACGATCTCAACAATTTCGTCCCGAGACTTCCAGCGGTCTACGACCAAGTATTCATAGCGCTCATTGACGAATGTGCTCGCAGGATGGTCGGTGACGTACTCCTTGAACGCGACGTGGTTGAATAAGCTGTCAGAGCGTAGGCTTACCATGCGGCACTCCTGAGGAAGTAACGGGCGGATGGCAGCCTGGCCGTTCACGGTTGCACTGCTGCTAGGCTCGTGATGGCTTGCCGAGCAGCATTATAGACCGTTGCGCCCTTATAGATCGCAAAGGAAAGGTGCGCAAGGGAAGGAACCTGGCTTCCGACCTTGGTCGCGTCCAGCGCATCAAGATAGCTAAAGATATCCCACTCGCTCGGCGCGTGGCCGCTCGCAGTCTTGAAGGCTAGGGTAAATGAGCTTGACACCATCCTTGCCAACTGCGTGCGATCAGGAGCTACGTAATACCAGTCGGAGACTGCAGCGAGCAGGGCAGCGGGCGTGGCACCATCGAGGCGACTGTCGCCCACGATAGGTGCCGTTGCACCAGCGCTTCGTAGTGCCAGGGAAAGCGTCGCTGCATCGGGGTAATCGCTATTGATGTAGATCAAGCCCGGTTTGATTCGGGCTATCGACTGGGCTACACTGGCTGCTGAGTCGCCCCGAGCGAAGTCGAATGAGAGACCTATCACGTGCCAGTTGTTGATGCGAAAGCTTCGCGCGAGTGAAGACGCCCGTACAGGCTGCTGATGTGAGGTGTCGCTCGCAATCACGATGCTTGAGGGGCTCACGGCGTGGGAGAGAAGACTGGCGGTTGTTTCCGCGGATGCTGACGGTACCTGCGTTGAGATAAATTGTTGGTCTGAGCGTAGCCGCGTATGGACGGCGCTGGCCACGGCGCCTGTTGAGCAGCAGAGCACAGCATGCACCTTTGGGTCGTTCGCTGCTATCGCTGCTACGACGCGGCCAATTTGTGGTTGACCTTGATCGTCGACGGCAGATACGGCTACGACGGTTCCGTGGGGTGCTGCGCGGTCGGCCAGGGCGACGGCCAGCTGCACCGCGCGGTAGGTGTCGTGCCCTCGACTATGGAGCTGACCTGAGAATGCTGTGTAGAAGATGATCTTTTCAAGATGCGCTCCCTCATTGGCGTAGAGCCGGTGCCAGATGAACGGTGAACCGGCCAGCACCATAAGGGTGACGAGCGGCAGCGTCACGCGAACTGCAAGAGGGATGCGCATACCTGTGATTGGCTTGAGCACTCACACACTGTACGACTCAAAACGGCACCGACGCTAGCGTCAGTGCCACTGGGACATACAGGGCCGTCATCGTTGCCTACGAGCTCATTTCATCTACACTTAAGACTCTCCGACGGGGCAGAGAGCGTTCAGGTTCCTTGCTTCCAGCGGTGTAAACGAGGCGGAGCGCCAATTGCCGGAAAGTGAAGCTTCCGGCCGGTGACGACTCAGTGGGGCGAAAGGTTGGCCGGGCGTGGTGGGTGTTGATGAGCACTTGGAACTTACGGTCGCTGATGACGCTGTTCTACGGACTTTTGTCGGCATACAGATCCCTCACGGGGGGGAGCTGCTCGATGCTCTACTCGATGACCGCGAGCTGCAGGCGTGCCCTGTTCGATGGTCATTGCCTGACAACTTGCACATCACGCTGGCGTTCCTGGGAGAGGTACCCGGTCACATGCTGAAAGAGATGTGGCCGCTTCTGGCCGGGGCGGTAAGTGGCCTTCGATCGTTTCCAGTCGCGTTCACTGGTCCCCGACCGTTTCCCGGTCCTGCCAACCCGCGTATCGTAGCGGTCGAAGTTCGTGATGTGAAAGGATTGTTGGTATCGTTACAGGCGGCTGTTGCTGCCGCTTGTGCTCAAGCGCAGGTTCCGATTGACGAACGGCCGTTCCGACCGCACGTCAGTCTGGGACGTTTGCGGTTACCATTGCTTCGTGGACAGGCATCGGCACTTGCGATGGCGCTGCAAGGGCGTGAATGGCCAGTCGTCGAGTCGTTCTTTGTACAGTCGGTGAGTGCATTTCGGAGTGACCTGTTTCCCGATGGAGCACGCTATGTGGTGGTGGGGCGGGCCTCGTTAGTTGGCCGGCAAAGTCAATCTTAGCAGACGCTGGCCATTTGGTACCGCGCAGGGTGCTATCCTTGGCATCCTCACTGGTCTCATTGGTGTGTTTGCGGGCATCCAGGCGTGGCGAGTGCACCTTTCCAATGACATTCTTATGGAGAAGGCTCATCAACGAGCGGTGGTTGTGCACAGCCTGGAAGCTGTGAGCAGCTCTCTCGAAGCCCAAAGCTCCTATGAGGAATCGCCCGGATATGTCGAGCGCATGGCTCGGGAGCAGCTGAATCTTGTGAAGCCAGGAGACCACGTCTTGCGGGTGCGGATCATCCAGTCGACCACTGCGACGGTGGTAGTCGCAGCTACTCCCGTGCCTACGCCCACTCCGCTGTCTACTCCTCCTGCCTCGTCGAGTTCGAACAGGCAGCCCCTTTGGAAGCGCTGGCTACAACTCTTGACTTCTCCATGATTGTGGCTGGCGCACCTATGGAGGCAAGGCCCAAGGAATCGCTTCTGGTAGACTGACGTGAGAGTGTGTAGGCTGACGGAGAGGATGAGTTTTTGGGACCCTATCTCAATGTCATCGAGATTCTCGTGACCATTCTGCTCATCACGTTGATTCTTCTGCAGTCGCGAAGCGCGGGATTGGGTTCGGTATTCGGGCAGGCTAACACTATTGCCCGAACACGGCGAGGGGCAGAACGAGTGATCTTTCAGATCACCATCGCGGTCACGGTGATCTTTTGCGTGTTGTCGCTGCTTACCGTTCGCTTCGCTTAGTAGCGTCGACTTTCCCCCGGGCACTAACTGTAGGCTTAATGCTTCTCACAGCATGCTCGGGGCAAGGGCAGGTGATGCGCACTGCGACCGCACCAAAGGTTGTCGCCCCGCAGCTGATCTTGCCGTCACCGACCACTACTCCTGATCCTGTTCTCCATACCCTTGAGGTTATTGTTCCAGGATCCATCGACACGCTCGACCCATTGACAACGGCCGCGGCGGCGGGGCGTGCGCTGGATTCCCTGCTGTTTCCACGCCTCCTTCAGGTGGGGACGGATGGTCGGTTCCGGCCAGCACTGGCTTCTTCCTGGAGTGCACCGACCCCTACCTCCCTGCTATTCCACCTAGAGTGCGGGCTGCACTGGAGCGATGGCGTTGCGATCACGAGCGATGACGTCCGGTTCAGTATCAGTGCTGCTCAGCTCGGTGAGTATCGTGATGAAAGCAGCGGCATCAAGGCTGCACTGACAGGACTGAGCGTCACAGCGCCGGACGCCTGCAGCGTCCTTGTGTCTGGTCAGAAGCCTCTCACCACGGCTGTGCTGGCGGCGTTGACGTTTCCCATCGTGCCAGCCCACATAGCACGAGGGAAGTCTGACGCCGCGCTGCGTCTGACGTCCTTTGGCGTCGTTCCTGTGAGCGGCCCGCCATTCCGAGTAGTTCGTGCGTCAGTTCTCCAAGTCAAGCTACGTAATACTGCCGGGGGGAGTTGGAGTCCGCGTGAAGTAGCCGTGTGCTTCGAGGAAAAGGCCTGTGCCTCCAATCCTCAGGCGGTTGTTCAGATCGACAGTACTGGTGGTGCAGTGGCGCCGATGACGAATGCGACTGTTCAGATGTTGCCGGAAGATCGCCCTGTATCGGTCTTCTTCAATGTGCGCGGGTCTGTAGTGAGTGATCCGGTCGTGAGACAAGCGCTGAGCGCGGCCTTGAGCCGTCGTCAGTTTGTGCAACAAGTCCTCGGGCAGCGAGGGGTACCGCTACTGTCTCCCTTGGCGCCGTGGTTCTGGGCCTTTGATCCAGCGCGAGAGGTACCTGACGCTGCGCCCGGTCGGGTGGTGAGCCTGTTGGGAGGCGATGGATGGAGCCGATCGTCTAAGGGAGTGTGGGTCAGAGATGGGCGTCCCCTGACGGTCGTTCTCCTGACAACCCCTGATACGCGCAGGCTGGAGGTCGCTAACGCAATTGCTACCGCCTGGGTACATGCGGGCATCGATGCTCAAGTCGAGCAAGTTGGGCTCGACGGGCTCATGCGAGACTTTGTGATTCCCGGCCACTTTCAGGCAGCGCTCTTGGGTGTTGCAGGTGACGGTGCGAGCACCGATCTTGCTGCGCTGTGGGGATCGGGCGGCGCACTCAACATCAGCGGCATCAGCGACCCCACCCTAGATGCGGCGATTGGCGCAACGCAATCTCTCAATCCGAGCGTAGAGCGTCAGGGTTTTGAGCAGTTTCAGCAGCGGTTCGAGGAGTTGTTGCCTGCTCTCCCCATTTATCTACCGGCTATTCGTGTGGTGAGTAGCGGGGCATTCGTGCCGGCGATCTATGTACGAGGATCGGTGGAGTTGCTTGCGAGTATGGCGTCCTGGCGAGCGAGTCAGTGACCGGAGAGATCGGCTAACCGTACGTCAGCGAATGATGACGGGAGGCGAGCGCGGGGATGGTCTTACGTAAGCTCGCGCTAGACGGGGTGAGTACGGCGGGGCTATTGGTCGCCGGGTACAGGCTCTTCCCAGCTAATAATCCATACGCAGGCACCAGCAAGGAGAATCGTGGTCAAAACCAGGAATGCGAGCTGGCGGGGAAGTAGGTGAGCATCGCTGCTGGTCCACAAGAGAATGCCAACCATTCCGATCGCCAAGACAATCCAAGCGAGTACAAATGGGTGGCGCTGTCCAAGATCCTTGATTCTCATCCAGCCCTCGCAATCGTCCAACGCGCGGGTAGTGTAGCACGATGGATGCCACTGTCGGGCAGTGGTAGGAGCGGAACGACAGTCTGAGGAAGGAGCTTCGGGGTGAAGCCACTCTGTGTTGGTCATCGGGGGGCGGCGGGACTTGCCCCTGAGAACACGCTACTGGCATTTCAGCAAGGTATTCGAGCAGGTGCGAACGTCATCGAGTGCGATGTCCATATGACTGCTGATGGAGATCTAGTTCTGCTGCATGACGTCGACGTGTCTCGAACTACGAATGGAACCGGAGTAGTGAGCGATCTCACCTTTGCGGAGGTGCGGAGCCTCAATGCGGCGCATCATTGGCGCGGGGCGGAGCTGTACGAGCACGTGCCAACGCTGCGAGAGTTCGTGGACTGCGTCTCCCATAGGGCGATAGCTCAGGTCGAGTTGAAGGTGGGCCCACGAGGACGCTATCCGGGCTTGGAAGAGCGCGTTGCTGCTGAGCTGAAGACCAGCTTGGAAGCGCGTGAGGCGCAACTCATTACCTTTGATCCGGAGTATTTGAGGACGCTGAAGCAGCTTGCTGTGCCGTGGCTGTGCGGTCTGCTCTTGTCCGGGACTGACTGGAGAGGTCGTCTCCCGCAAGACTTCGTCACGGCAGCACGCGAATGTGGCGCTGACTTCCTGTCAGTTCAGTGTACTCTTGTCACTCTAGAAGTCCTGCACGCGTGTCAGGATGCAGGCTTGCCTGTGGCAACGTGGACAGTGAACGATCAGCAGGAGATGAGCAGGCTGGCGCGGCTGCCTCTCTACGCGATCACCAGCGACGTCCCGCATATGCTCCGGGCCGTTCTCGATGGAGACAGCTCATTCGATTCACCGGAGTGAGCGGACGGTGATCGGGCCAAGAGCAACGTAGTTTCCCCCCGAAGGCAGCAAGAGTCGAGTGTTCCCGGTGTACAGGCCAACGTGGAGCCAGTAGACCCCGGGGACTGCCGAGGCCGAGACAGTGAGAGCAACGCGGTCTGTCACAGTCTCACCCGGAATCCAGGACAGTGTTGGGGAAAAGCCCAGTTCTGGGAGACTATCGTGCTGTGCGACGGTGTCTCCGGCGCCGTCCTTGAGGTGGACAAAGACGCTGTAACTGGTTGTAGGCTTCGTAATCGCGACCCAGTGTAACTCGACGAGGAGTGGTGCACCTGGTGTGATCTGGGGCGTGTATGACGCACCCGTGAGGGTGATCTGGCTCCCAAACGAGACGTTGATCGTTTGGGAGATGGCGGGCTGTTGAGTGAGCCAGAGGGAGAGATCCCCGTTCGGCGTGTGGTCGTTGAGAACGCGGAAGGCGCAGGCCACCAGGGCTTCAGTTCCATAGTGATTGGGTGTGTCAAGAGGTGTGAGGTACCAGATTCTGCGCTGCTCGTGGCAGAGATGAGACACTTTGCGATCCACTGCGGTCTCGGGGTCCGCTAGGTAAGCTTGACCTGCGGCGTGTATGGCCGCTGCCGCCAAAGGACCGTGATCAAGGTAATAGCGCCCTTCGGCTGCGCGGTCCCCGAAGAGGAGGAAGTCGCCGGGGCGACTGTCTTGCGCTACTGTCGCGAGAGCGACATTGTGGCTCCAATCGATACCTGGTCCACGGGCGAGTAGGAACCACCAGAGTAGACTCAGAGGAAGGAGGAGAATGGGAGGAATGAGGCAGAGGGTCCTGACAAACCGTCTTTTCGTGAGTGCCGGAGCCGCCACGAGTGCTGCCAGGAGCGGACTGAGAGGAAGGAGATAGCGGCTCAAGGCCGTCACGTTCGACCAGCGAAGAGTGGTGATGGTGACTTCGAGGATGCCGATGGCGCTTATGAGCAGGAGAAGAGCAGCGCCGAGCTCATCGACAGGGGAAGTGAGGGTACGAGATGGCCGGAGAGCGCGAAGAGTTAGGGTGACGCCGGTGGCAAGCGTCAGGAGCCAGAAGGAGACGGCGAGCACCGCGAGGCCTGGAGGGAGGCCGGTGCCGAACTGCGCTGTGGTAAAGGCGGCAAGGACAACCGGCGGAGTCGGAAGAGCGGGTGGCTCCCCGGACGTGGTGACTCCTGAAGTGAGCTTATGCACGATGTGGGGGATGATAAGCGCATACCAAGGGGTAGCAAGAGCCATGCCCGCGGCGAGAGCTGCGCAGACGCGCTTGCGACGCGTCACAGCAGCGTAGAGGAGCGTACCTCCCCAATAGAGTAGATGAAAGTACCAGGTGAGAAGGCCGGCGGCTGAGAGGAGGGTGAGCGCAATGAGCGACCTTCGTCGAGATGGCTGGCGGTGAAGGGCAGTGAGGGCTGCCAGCACAGAAGCAAGCGAGAGGGTAAGACCGGGTGAAAAGTCGCGGACGGTGGGTGCCTGGAAGAGGACGGGCGGGGCCAGTGAGAACAGCACGATGGCGAGCAGTGCCGGTCGGGTTGAGTACACACGGCGGCAGATCTGAAACAGGAGAGCAAGCGAGAGCGCGCTCGCGGCGATGGGAGCGTACTTAGCGGTGAGGTAGTGCACTCCTCCGAGGGCGAGCCAGCCCTTGAGAAATGCGTAGAACAAAGGGGGATGCACATCCCTGAGATTGAACTCGACCATGCTGCGGAAGGAGGTGAGCGCGAGATCGACGGAGAGCGCGCCATCGAGCCCGACTTCTTCGCGCTCAAAGGTGTGCCAGTGTACGCCCCAGGTCACACACAGGAGTAAGAGAGGGAGCAGGGCCGCAGTCAGCGACAGCGGCGGCCGTCGAAGGCCGAAGGCTGACGGGTGGAAAGTGGAGCTCGACGTTGTCCCCGTGGGGGCTGGTGGGGCCGGGTGTGGCTCTGCTGCTCCCTGATGCATGCTGCCTAGCGAGCACCAGCCGGCTGAGGAAGGTGAGCAAGGCTCTCCTTGACCGCAGATGCGTTGAACTCCGTATCAGTGAGCTTACCTGCGAAGTAGTCGTCGTAGGCTTGCATGTCGAAGTGCCCGTGGCCTGAGAGATTGAAGAGAATCGTCTTGGCTTCGCTGCGCTCGCGGCAGGCGAGTGCTTCATCGATGGCTGTCCGAATCGCATGAGACGTCTCCGGCGCGGGGACGATGCCTTCGCTGCGAGCAAACATCACCGCAGCCTCAAAGCACGCTATCTGAGGTAGGGCGCGTGCCTCGATGATGCCGGCGTCGTAGAGCGCACTGACCAGGGGGGACATCCCATGGTAGCGCAGGCCGCCTGCGTGAATCGAGGGCGGAACGAAGCTGTGGCCAAGCGTGTGCATCTTAACCATCGGCGCTAGGCCCGCTGTATCCCCATAGTCGTAGGTGTAGACGCCCTTGGTGAGGCTCGGGCAGGCCGCCGGCTCGACTGCAATGGCACGCAGCTGTGGATTCTTGCCGGTGAGCTTATCCGCGATAAACGGGAAGGCGAGACCCGCAAAGTTGGAGCCGCCGCCGACGCAGCCAACGACGATGTCCGGATAGGCCTCCGCCTGGTTCATCTGCTTCTGCGCTTCAAGCCCGATGACTGTCTGATGGAGGAGGACGTGGTTGAGCACTGATC
>JAMCTA010000169.1 GCA_023381895.1 Chloroflexota bacterium | reverse complement strand
ATGCCTTGACCCCGGTGAAAACCACGCCGCGGATGAAGTACCGCTGCGTGAAAAAGAACAAGATGATTGGCGGCACGGCGACCATGAGCGTGCCCGCCATGAGCTGGTTCCACAGCACGACGTACTTTCCCACGAACCACTCCAGGGTCAGTGTGAGCGGATAGAGTCTGGTGCTGTTCAGGTAGATCAACGGGGCGAAGAAGTCGTTCCACGATCCCATGAAGAGAAAGATAAAGATGGTGATCATGCCTGGCAGACCGAGGGGAATGATGATACGCCAGTAAATCGCGATGTGGCCGCAGCCGTCGATGCGCGCGGCATTGCAGATCTCTTCCGATATCGTCATGAAGAACTGTCGCAGCAAAAAGATATTGAACACGCCGCCGCCGAACCAGGAGGGCACGATCAGCGGCAGGAAGGTGTTGAGCCAGTGCAGGTGGCGAAACAGAATGTATAAGGGGATGATCGTCACGGTGCCGGGCAGCATAATCGTGCTGAGCAGGACAAAAAAGATAACGTCCCGCCCCGGGAAGCGCAACCGCGAAAAGCCATAGGCCGCCATAGAGGCCGTGAGCAGGCTCCCGATGATCTGACCGCTGGCGATGATGAGCGTGTTGCGGAGCGCTCGGAAATAGTGCATCGTCTGGAAGGCTTCCCCGAAGGGCCGGACAACGAACGGCTTCGGAATCCATTTTGGTGGAAACAGCATAACATCACCATTGGCTTTAAAGGCGGTACTCAGCATCCAGGCAACAGGAATCAAAATGATGATTGCGCCGAGCGTGAGGATGGTGTAGACGGCGGCCAGCCGCACCCCCGTGCGAACACTGCGGCGCTGCCACAGACGCGGCGTCACGACCTCCGCGCGGGTTGCCATAGACGGAAGCGGCGCTGACCCTGATTGTCGCCCTAGGCTCGCCATCGCTCTCTCACCCTTTCTTTCCTCGCAGCTCCCCTTCGTAGAACACCCACATGGGAGACGAGCGAAACACGATCGCCGTCAGGACGATGACGATCAGGAACAACACCCAGGCCAGCGCCGACGCGTAACCCATATAGAAGTACTGGAAGGCGTTTTGGTAGAGATACAAGACGTAGAACAGACTGGCATTCTCCGGCCCCCCAGCGGTCATGACGTACGCCTGGGTGAAGATCTGGAAGGAGCCGATGATGCCGATGACCAGGTTGAAGAACAGCACCGGCGTGAGCATTGGCAGGGTGACGCTCCGGAAGGAGCGTACGGCGCCCGCCCCGTCGATCGACGCGGCGTCATACAGGTCGGTAGGGATGCCCTGTAAGCCCGCGAGGTAGATGATCATGCCGCCGCCAACCCCCCACAGACTCATGAGGACGAACGAAGGGATCACCCAGGTTGGGCTGAAGATCCACTGCGGTCCCTTAATACCAATGAGGCTGAGGAGCCAGTTCAGCGCACCGAACTGCGGGTTGAAGATCCACATCCAGAGGAGAGAGATAGCGACGCCGCCAATGAGCGCCGGAAGATAGAAGATGGTGCGATACAGCGATAGCGCCTTGATCTTCTGATTGAGGAGCATGGCTACCGTCAGGCCGGCGACGAGACCAAGCGGCACTGCAAAGATGGTGTACGTGACCGTGACGCGAAGCGATCGCCAAAAGAGGGGATCGGAGGCCATGAACTGGTAGTTGAAGAGACCCACCCATTTGACGTGGACGAGATCGTACTTGGTAAAGCTTAGATAGAGGGACGCCAGCATGGGTCCGGCCGTAAAGAGCAGGATGCCCAGCACGGCCGGCAGAATGAACAGATAGCCAGCAACGGCCTCCCGCTGGTGCTCCCGCAGCCCCCTTCGTCGACGCGCTGCCACGCGCGGTGTTGCAACGTCCATGTGCGCATCTCCCTTTGGTCGGTTACTTGCCGTGCTCGCTGGCCGCCGCCCCCTCGCAACCGGAACGCGACGGCATCCAAGGTGCCGGACGAGTTGCCGGCCCACGGCAGAAGCAAGCAGGCGAGACTGCCTGATGGAACCGGTGAGTAGCCTAGAGGTGAACCTAGGCTACTCAGCCTACCGTCCTCGGCGTCTAGTACCCCGTCTTGTTGTACTGCTGCATGAACGTCTTATAGTCCGCGAGAATCTTATCGATGGCATCGTTTACGGGGAGCTTGCCCAGAGCTACCGACTGCCAGACAGGGGTGGCGTACTTCGTATTGAACTCGCTCACGTTGGGGTATGGTCGCTCCAGGTAGACGAAGTCGTTGTGGGTAGCCAGGTCGACAAAGACCTTGAGGGGATACTTCGCTTTGGCCGCCCAATCTTTACGGAAGGGGATGCCATAGTGAGTCGTGAGAATCTGGTTGTTGGCGAAATCACTCGTCGCATAGTAGTCGATGACGTCGAAGGCAGCCTGCTGCTCTTGTTCCGTCTTCGCAGTCGTCGTAATGTCCAGTGGATAGATGATCACTTGGCAGGGATGCTTGGTCCCCTTTATACCCGGTCCCACGCCCCACTTGAAAGCGGTCACCTTCTTCAGTGGTGATAGCGGGTAGGGATCGGAGAAGAACATGGCCAGGTGGCCGGTCTCAAACATGGTGACAAGACCACCGGTACCACCCAAACTCGACACCTCAGCCTGGGCGGGCGCGACCTTGTACTTCAGAAGGAGATCCCACGACCACTGGTAGGCATCACGCGCTTCCTTGGAGCCGATCAGCAACTGGGTACCGTCGCTACTCCAGACGCGACCACCGTTGGCGTAGACGGCGTAGTCAAAGTTGTTCAGCGGTGCACTGGCAAAGATATTGGAATTTGCACCGAAAGATTTCTGGAGCTTGAGCGCCGCATCGGTATATTCCTGGAATGTCCAGACCGTGTCAGAAGGAGGCTTCACGCCGGCCTTCTTCAAGAGATCTTCGTTGTAATACAGGCACTGTTGGGTAGCAATGGCCGTCGGGGCGCCATATATCTTGCCCTTGTACTCGTAGTAATGAAGGGCCTGCGGGACCAGTGCCAGCTGCTCATACTTCTTGTCACGGGCGATAAAGGCTGACTGGTCAATCAAGGCACCCTTCGGTCCCAGCGTCAACTCTGAATAGGTATTGACGAGGTCCGGCGCGTCGTGCGCGGCGACCTCGGTGAGCATCTTCTGGTAGGTCGGCCCCTGGAGCTTCACGTAGATGTTGGGATGCGTCTTGTTGAATTCGTTGATGATGGCGACGTGCATGTCCCACTGCGTCTTGAAGACTTCGAACTGGCCGTAGGTAATTGTCAGTGCCTTGCTGCCTGCCTTCGGCGGCGCCTGCGCTGCCCGTGTCGCGGTCGTGCTCGCCGCCGAGGAAGACGTTGCCGACACCGTTCCTGACGACGAGGTAGCAGCAGTCGCCGCGGTCGCAGTGGCTCCGCAAGCGGATAACAGGGGAATGCTCGCCATCGTGCCCGCGACGCCAAGCGCCGTTCCCAATAGCCTACGCCGACCAAGGCTTTCCATAGACGGTACCACCTTTCCGGTTTTCACATACCAAGTAGCTAAAGAATCGCGACATGCCATGGGGAGCGTCAAAACTGGCAACGCCGTAGGTGCGCTGCCAACCTCTCCGGTCCAGAATCGGGCCCAAGACCGCCGTGAATGAAGTCCTGTTACGATTATACATATTGGGAGACTGGAAGCGGCGCCCCTAGGTATCCTGTCCTACCAATCTCCTGCTGCAGAGTGACGGCACGCGGACGGTGCACTCACGCTGCATCCGGATGCTTTGCTGCGCGAGGACCGGGGAACCTGCACCTCACTCCGGTGTGAAGGCACTGGCCAGGTCGGTGTCCGGCAGCAGACGGGGATCGCGCACGCAGCTCGGCTGGCTAGGGTCGTACTGGTTCAACAGCGGGCTGCCATCCGCTTTCTAATCCAGGCAACCCGCAGACCGTACGTTAGACTACAGTGCCAACTGCTCGAGGAGCCAGCGTGCATAAGGGAAGGGTTGGAGGAGGCCACGGGCGTCGATCAGGACCGCATCCGGAAGGCGGTGGTGGAAATCATCGCCGCGATCGGTGAAGACCCAAACCGGGAGGGGCTCCGCGACACTCCTCGCCGCGTCGCCCAGATGTATGCGGAAGCCTTCTCTGGCCTCCACGCTGATCCCCGGGAAACCCTCCGCACGACCTTCTCCGAGCCTGGTGAAGAGATGGTCGTTGTTCGCGACATACCTTTCAGCTCACTCTGCGAACACCACTTCTTACCCTTCTTGGGCCACGCCCACATTGGATATATCCCTCAGGGCCGGGTGGTCGGCCTTTCCAAGCTCGCTCGCGCCGTCGAAGCAGTAGCGCGTCGCCCCCAGTTGCAGGAGCGCATGACCGGACAAATCGCCGACGCCGTCATGCTCGCTCTTAAGCCCCTAGGAGCAGCAGTGATTCTCGAAGCAGAGCATCTCTGCATGACCATCCGC
>JAMCTA010000026.1:20194-21155 GCA_023381895.1 Chloroflexota bacterium | reverse complement strand
TTTCCCTCCGAGGGGTATCACCCGCAGGTAGAGCCAGCCGCCGATCTCGCGGTACTCGATGGTATCCACTAGTGCGCCGGTGGATGCGAACATCGTCCGCATGCCGTCGGTGTACGCGGCGAGGCGCACGGAGCGGTCGAGAGGAGAGAGGGGCTGGTGGTGCGTGTCTCGCTGCCAGAAACCGGGCGGCGCCAGGATCGGGACCAGCTCGGTCCACTCCGGTAGCGCCGTGATCGGCCGTGCCTGGAGCAGCCAGATCCGATCCTCCGCTAATGCCCACTCGATGTCCTGAGGCGCACCAAAGTGATGCTCTACGCGGCTGGCCAGCTCGGCCACGGTACGGGCTTGGTCCGCCGTCAGCGCACCCTCCGGCGCCCTGCGGCAGACCACCTCTACCCCGCGCACGGTCCACTCGTCGGGCGTAACGTGGCCCGCCACCAGCCGCTCGCCCAGGCCGCGTACGGCGCTCACCAGGCACTCGTGGCGGTCGCCGGTCACCGGGTTGGCGCTGAAGGCCACCCCCGCCGCTCCGGCTGGCACCTGGCGCTGTACTAGGACGGCCATCGCGGTGAACGGGAGGGCGCGAGCTGCCCGGTAGGCCGCCGCCCGCGCGCTGCAGGCCGAGGCCCACACCCGGCGCACTGCCTCGCGCAGCGCCTCCTCCCCCTGCACGTTGAGCACCGTCTCGTACTGCCCGGCGAAGGAGGCATCGGGCAGGTCTTCCGCCACCGCCGAGGAGCGCACCGCCAGCAGAGTATCGCCAAACGCGGTGGCAGCAGCGTCGAGCGCCTCCACCACGTCCGTGGGAACGGTTGCGGCGGCCACCGTCTCCGGTGGGGGAGTGGCGACCGGAGCTCGCGGCGAGCACCGCCGCGCTGCAGGCGGTGGACCTCCCTGCGCTCTCCGATGAGGCCCTGGCGGAGCACCTGGACCGGACGCGGGAGTTCTTCCGCCGGGCTAC
>JAMCTA010000026.1:0-20184 GCA_023381895.1 Chloroflexota bacterium | reverse complement strand
AACACCCCGGTGGTCAGGACGAAGCCGTCCGGTACCGGAAAGCCTACGCTCAAGAGCTCGCCTAAATTCGCCGCCTTGGACCCCGCTTGAGAGGCGTTAGCCTGGGTGAGCTCCTTCAAGGGGAGCACCAGCTTGGCGTCCTGCGGGCTTGTCATCATCGCCACTTCCTTCTTCCACTCCACGCATGGCGGTCTACGGCTGGTACGTCAGCACCTGGCGGAGGGTGTAGGTGACGGTCGCTGGGCTGTAGTTGAACACCTGGAGGAGGAGCGGACCACCGCTGGCCAGCGGCGTGACGGTGACCGTCGGGACGTTCGAGGTCACCGGATCGCCGAGACCGGTCGCCTCGCCGTGGGCGCTCGCCAGGAGCGTCCCGTCCTGGTAGACGTTGACGCCGACGCTGTGGGCAGCCCCCGCCGCGTACGGCCCGTAGGTGAGGGTGAGCGTGACCGGTGCGCTTCCCGGTGAGGACAGAGCGAAGTAGGCAAAGGCCCCGCCACTGTTCTCCGGCAGCGTGCCCCCCGCCGCCCCGCCGAAGCTCGCCGCCCCATCGAGGCTGGCAGGACTGGCGGCCGTCAGCGCCTGACCCGCCGGCAGGACGGTGACCGTGCCGAGCATGTCCATGCCGAAGTCGTCGTGCAGGAGACAGCGGTAGGGGTAGACCCCAGGGGTGGTGAAGGTCAGGTGGTAGGACTGACCCAGGAGGAGGAAGCCGGAGTTGACGTAGCCGTGCCCGTCGTAGACACTGCCCCCGGCCGGGATCGGCTGCTGCGCCTCTGGCACCTGCTGACCGGGCGTGGCGAGGAAGGTGATGGTGTGGGCTTCCGAGGGGTCTTCCTCGGTCCAGACGACCGTATCCCCGGCGTGGATCACGAGGTTGTTCACGCCGTAGTCCAGCACACCGAAGCTCTTGCCATCACCGACACCCGCGTCGAGGAAGTAGGTGGTCGTGCCATTGGCGTTGGGAGTCGTGGTGAGCGTCTGGCTGTTCAAGGCCTGCACGCCGCCGCGCAACGCCGCCCCCAGCGCCGGATCTGCCGCGGCCTGGTAGGTCAGCTCACCCGGCGGATAGGGCGTGCCCGCCGGCTGGACGGCGAGCATGCCCGTCATGGCCGGCAGGTGGATGAGGCAGGAGTAGGGGTAGGTGCCCGGTGCGGTGAAGGTGAGCGTGTAGCGCTGTCCCGGGAAGAGCAGGCCGGAGCTGACAAAGCCGCTGCCAGCGTAGGTCTTACCCCCGGCAGGAGCGAGCGCTTGGGGGCTCATCGGGGGGAACGGCGGGGTGCCGAAGCTGATGGTGTGGGGCTCATCACCGTTGATGACCCAGGTGACGCTGTCCCCCGCATCGATCGTGAGCGTCCCAGGGAAGTAGCCGAAGGCTTCGACGACGCTGTCCGTCGTTGCCCCAGCCAGCACGGTGAAGTGCTGCGGGGCTGGGGCAGCCGCGACGGGCGTCAGCGCAGCGCTCCAGAGCACGACGGGCATCAGCACGAGGGTGCAGCTCACCCGCAGCAACTTCGTCCACAGTCCAGTCATCACACGTTTTCTCCCTTCAACTAAATCCTTCCACGGTGGTGTTGCGAAAGGCGAGGCCCTCACCCCGGCTCGCCAAGGCTCGCCACCCCTCCCCCAGGCTTGGGGGAGGGGCAGGGGGAGAGGGTCTCCTTCGCAACGCCATTCTGGTTTGATTTAGACACGTGGTGATCAATGTCTCAGTCCTGAAAAACTCCGTAGATAAGGCGCTCGCCCTCTCCTCCTTTTCTCAGCGCGCGGCACGCAACGTCCTGTACACGTTTCCTGGGGCTGTTGCTGGCCCGCGCTCCCCTGCCATCTGACCACCCCCTTCCTTCCTGTGCGGTGGGTACACCACTTACGCCGGATGTTCCCACCGGCATCGCAGCCCTCTAGCGAGAGACCGGTCAAGCAGGAGCTCCTTCCATCGTGGCCTTGAGGTTGGACAGGAGAGTATCGAGCAGGAGGTGAACCTGGCTCTCCCAGGCGGCTGGATCCAGCTTGCCCGCCAGCGCAGCAGGGAGGGGGAAGTCTCCCCTCCAGGTGATCCTCGTTCCACCGGCTTCCGGCGTGAGACTCCACGACCAGGCGCCACCCGCGTCGCTCACGCCAGCCACCCGCTGATTCTCCACGAACTCGGTGACCTCACCGGTCCACTCCACGCGCTCCCCGCTGACAGCGAAGACGAAACGGGTGCGCTGGCCAACACCACGGCGGGAATCCACTGGGGTCATCTCAAGGGGGGTTGGCCAGATGGCAGCGAAGTTGGTCGGGTTGCTGAGAAAGGCGAAAATCCTCCCGGCTGGTACAGCGATGAGACTGCTCTTTTCATACTGCGTTGCCATGCGTCCCTTCCTTATCTCTCAACCGGCGCAGCACAGACTGCAGGGGAGATCACGCCGTGCCCACCTTTCGGTCCTCCTCAAACCTTACCGATGTGGTGCTGGAGGCGTGCGGTGTTGAGGTAAGCGAAGGCGTCGGGGCCGAGGTCGCGGTCGAGGCGCGTGGTCCCCACGACGTGAGCGAGGGTGGTGAGGACGCTGTGGACGACGATCCCGTACGTACGTGCCAAGCGGCGGACGAGCGCCTTCTGCTTCTCAACTGCCACAAGACCTCCTCCTCATCACAGCCTGCTGCTGTAAGGGTCCCGTGGCGGGTGTCTCAGGTGCAAGGGGGGACTGTCTCAGGTTGCGGGCAACGTGTCTCATAGGGGAAAGTGAGGACGGAGCGCTGGCATTCCTCTGGTCAGATGGAGTGGAGGAGGAGGCGCACCATCTCGGCGAGCCCGCGGCTGACCAGACGGTAGAAGGTGGCCCGAGAGACGTTGAGCCTGACGGCCGCCGTCGTGCGCGTGAACGTCTTCTCCAGATAGGCGAGCTCGAGGGCATGCAGCGCCTCGCGGGAAGGTCCCCGCTTGCCTGCGGCCAGGGTGCGGCGGATGACCTCGCGCAACGCTTCAGCCCGCTCAGGGCCAGGAGCCGGCGGGGAGCAAGCGGGGAGATAGCTCAGGGCGGAGCCGGCGAGCCGGGCCGCATCGTCCCAGTGAAGAAGGATGTCCCGGAGCTCTTCCTCGAGCTCTTCCGACCCGAAGGCAGTGAGCGGGCGTCCACCAGCGAGCAGGGCCTCGATCCAGGCCTCGAAGCCACCCCTGGTGGTGAGGTCGAGGAGATAGCAGTCCACCGGGTGCGCTGGGCCGTAGGCCAGGTTACGGCACTCGGGGAGGCGGCGGAAGCCGAGCGCCTCTGCCAGTGCCTTGTAGGTGGGAATCACCGTGCAGACGAGGAGCGTGCCACTCCGGGAGGTCAGGCCGAGCAGATCACGGAAGATCGCCGCGCGCGCGGCCTTGGGAGCAGCCTGCCAACCGGCGTAGCGGAAGAAGAGGATCGTCCCATCAGGCTTCGCGGGAAGGCTGGCTGCTCGCGCTCCGCCCCAGAGGGCCCGGACCGCGGGAGCGGTGGTAGGGCTTGCTTCCAGCATCGGCAGCGTCTCCTGGCAGACGGGGACGAAGGTGCTGAAGCCTACGGCCCGGCCATCCTGATCCCGGACCGTCCGGAACCGCGTTTCGGGGTAGCGCACCACCGTTCGCAGGTCCGCCAAGAGTGCCGGCGGGGGAGTGATCCCGACCGCGGCCTCGAGCCAGGAGCACCAGAGCTGCTCTGCGTCAGGGTGATCCTGAGGAGCGCTTGGTTCGATCCAGACGAGACCGGGCTCTTCTTCTTCGAAGTTGAGAGCGCGCAGGAGCTCGTTGCCCCACAGGAACAGTCTCTCCGCCGTCAGCCACTCCCGTTCTGCTGGAGTGGCCTCGTGCATGCGCTCGCGATAGTAGGCAAGGGCGCGGCGGCGCACGTGCTGGTAGTGGGTGGGAGAGCGCCAGCGGAGGTCCTCGGCGAGCATACGGCGGACGTCGTCGTGGAGGGTGAGGCCGTGCTCGGCCGGGCACACCACGGAGAGCTGGCAGATCCGTTGAAAGGCCGCACCAAGGCGCTGGCGTCCGGACACCGCGGTGAGCGCCTCCTCATCGAACTGGTGAATCACTGCGCAGACCTCGAGGAGCTCCCTCAGCTCGGGGTCCTCCACTTCCTGAAGGAGATGCTCCACGAGGGAGCGCACGAGCAGGTGCCACTGGGGGCTGAGGGCGAGGTCGCGGAACCCGAGCGCACCGAGCATATCGGCGGCGAGGGCGAGGAAGAGGGGATTGCCCCCACCCGCGCGAGCGAGCCGCTCCACTTGCTCCGGATCCTCGATCCCCCGGCGGTGGAGGTACTCGCGACTCTCGGTCAAGGAGAGGCCACTGAGCTGCCAGAGACGCACAATCCTCAGCCAGGGCGAATCTTCTGACCAGAACTTGCCCAGGGGCTGGCGTCCCGCGACCACGATCTTCACGGCAGGTGAGAGGCGGGGCAGGAACTCCCTTTCCAGGTAGCGTGTGAGTCCACCCAGCGCTTCGAAGGTGTCGAAGAACAGCACCGGCCGGGCCTGATTGAGCGCAGCGACAGGGTCCGTTTCGCCTGCCGGGACGAGGGCGCTCAGCAGACCCTGCGGTGCCGGCGGGAGGTCACGACAGTCCAGGAGGACGGCTTGCCGGCCGAGCTCCCTGGCGGTCCGGCGCAGGGCGCGGAGCAGGGCGGTTTTCCCGACGCCGCCGTGCCCATAGATATTGAGCACCTCCGGGATGGGGCTCTCCGTGGCCAGCCACGTGCGGAAGGCAGCTAGCTCGTTCTGCCTGCCGACAAAGAACCTGATCTCGAGGGCATCACGCGCCTCCTCAGCGCTCGTCACGACGCACTCCTTTCCGTGGGGAAGTGAGCCTGAACGCCTCATGTTGCGATACCTGTAGGAATGGAGTATACGTGTAGCGCAAACATCCTAGATAAGGTATCCTAAATCTTTCCACGGTGGTGTTGCGAAAGGCGGGGCCCTCACCCCGGCTCGCCAAGGCTCGCCACCCCTCCCCCAAAGCTCTTCTCCTTACCCATAAGTGAATGTCAAGTTGGGGGCAAGGATACACTGGGATACGACTGGCAGACACGGGAGGCGGCGATGGAGACGGCGAGCTGGGCAGTGGCAGAGTTGGCGGGAGCGGATTTGGGAGACGAGCGCCGGAAGCGCCGCCTGATTGGGCTGGTGGAGGCGCTGGCGGTGAGCCTGGACGGCGTGTCGCTAGGGCTGCTGCACCAGGCGGTCTGGACGCGGGATCCCGCCGAGACCGGCAAGGCGGCGACGCGGCGGCAGCGGCCGATCACGGACAAGGAGAGCGACCGCTGGCTGACCGTGGTGCTCACGCCGGGTCAGGCGCACGAGGCGCCGGTGTTCGACCAGTTGCTGGAGCAGGTCGCCGTCCAGCGCCCGGGCCGGGGTCGCCCCCGCCGGATCGTCGGCGACAAGGGCTACAGCAGCCGCAAGATTCGCCAGACCTGCCGTCGCCGCGGCGTGCGCCACACCATCCCGCACCGGGCGAACGAGCAGCGCACCGGTCCCTTCGACCGCGCCGTCTATCGCCAACGCAACGTCGTCGAGCGCCTGATCGCCCGCTGCAAGCAGTTCCGTGGCCTCGCTACGCGCTACGAGAAACTCGCCGACAGCTACCGCACGCTCTGGGTCATTGTCGGCACTATCCTCTGGCTCTAGGAGGCAGTTTGCAGACGCACCCTAGTCAAGATACAAGGAGGTGTGATTTGGGATGTCGAGGGATATCGTCAGCACTCCACCCTTCGAGGCCTGAGCGACGGCAGGTCCCAAATCTTCATTGCCCCCCCGTCCTTCAGCGCAGACGGGGACCCCGAACGGGTACAGCCGCGGCACGGTTGAGAAATCTCACCCAGAAAGCAGCATCCTGCGAACCGTACCGGCCAGTCGCTCCGCCGCCTTCAGATTCCGGTAAGGCTCACCAGCCTGCGCTATCTCTACTTTGCGGCTGATCGACCAACTGAATGCATCCTCCAAGATACCTGAGAGGGCAGCGGGTGAAAGCCCATCCTGCCATGCCAGCCTGGCCGTGCCTAGCATCTGGAAGTTTCTCGCATGAAACGTGTCAATCGGATTGTGACCATCAAGAATCTGAAGCGACGGCGTGCCCAGCGCCGCCAGCTCCGACATTACCGTGAAAGAGCCGCGACCGACGACGAAGGAGGCTCCGGACTCTAGCGCGGTGACATCATCCTGAAAGTCGAGGGCTACAAGGTTAGAGATGCCGAGACGGCGTGCGTAGTTACGAAAGTGAGCCGCCATACTCTGCCCAAGAAGAACGATCTGCAAGTCCGCCAGCTCACGAACACGTACCAATGAGAGGCCTTGAAGGACGAATTCGACTAAGCCACGAAACACCTCGACCTGCCCGCCAACGAAAATGAGTGCGTAGCGCCCCGGAGTTACCCCAAAGGGCAAAGATGGGAACGCCGCGCCCACGCTAGACGTACCGAGAATGGGACCAATATACTCGGTACGCGAAATGAGGTCACTCGGAGTCTCATGAAACCTCGCGAGATCCAGCATAATTATCTGGTCGGCCAACCTCATGATAGTGCCAATTTGGTTGCCTGGTTCGAAGAACCAATGTGTAAGGAGAATAGATGGGACTCTTCTATGCTGAGCGACTACAGGCACCAGAAACATCTCATGCGCCAGTATGAGATCCGGAGCCGTGCGCGCAATGACATCATTGATAATAGGAATCACAACTTGCGTCGAAAACTCCTCTTCAAGTCCGATGCCGAGAGGAATTGTGGGGTAACGGGAGTGCCTTAGCACCTCGAGACCGTCTGCGTAGGATGCAAAGACGATATCTGAGTCAGGAAGCGTTCGGCATAAGGCCTCTGCCGCAACAAGGTCAGGAATGGTGTGGCCGTATCCGCGGCCCCTACTAAGGTACAGTATCTTAGCTGCCAATGCGTCGACCTGCCCTTCAGAGTTCGTGAGACCTCTAGAGATGCCTAAAGGCTCATGCGCATAATCCAAGACGATCAACAGTTAGAAGACTTCACTCTATCTACTGACATCCGTATATCCATATCACGAAGGTTGCGATTGGCGATCAAGATGATGATAAAGAGTGCCAGACCGCCCGATACAACGCCGAGCGTGGGGCGGATTCCGGCCCAATCCAGCGCGTAGCCCACGATGAGTAAACCTAGGGGTATCGCCGCGCCGGCACTAGCGGACAGAAGGCTAAATACGCGAGCGCGCATACTCTTCGGCACGCGCTCCTGCAAGAGCGTAGAGATTAATGGGTTGATCGGTCCGCTGGCAAGTCCTCCCGCTGCGAACGCGGCCAGCATGACAGGGAGCGGTGGAAGAGCGGCCATAACGGCGAACGGTAGTGCCACACCGACAAACGCCAACAGAAAAGTCATCCTCCTTGGTAATCTGTGACCAATGATGCCAAAAAGAACCGTTCCCAATAAGGCCCCGCCGCCCATTACCGCTACTGTGATACCGAAGGCTGCCGGATTATGGAAGACGTTCCTTGCGTACACAGGAAGGATCACGGAGATCACGGGCTCGGTTAGGAGGTTGATGACGAGTACACTGACTATCATGGCAAGTATCAAGGGATCTTGGGTGACGAAGCGCATACCTGCCGCGATGTCAGCCAGATATCCAGGGGATGACTTGTCATCGCTGTCTGACACACTTTTCTTGGGGATTGGTAAAACAGGCGCCGCTAAGGCGATGATTGCGCCAGAAATGAAGAAGCTGGCGGCGTCCAGCCAAAGGACGTTGGCGGTCCCCATCGCCGCGATCAAGACTCCCGCCGAGGGAGCACCAAGTAGTATGGTCCCATGGTTTATGGCTTGCGTAACGGAGTTGGCCCGTTCGAGGCTGGTCCGAGCCATCCTTGCGAGGTCGGGCATCATGGACGTGCGGGCGGTTCCACCCGGCGGATCGAGCACCGCCCTGAGGAAGACGAGGGCAAGCAACTGCCAGAACTGTAGCAGGTGAAGAGAGTAGAGCACAGGTATGAACGCCACTGCAACGCCGCTGGCGAGGTCCGAGAGGACGCTCGTGTACTTATAGCCGAGCCGGTCGACGATATTGCTGCTGAAGAGAGGTGAGAGGATTGTCGGGAGTACCGTGATGGCTGCTGTGATCCCCGTCTTGGCCGCGCTATGAGTGGTTTGCAAGACGAACCATGGCACGGCGATCGCGTTGAACTGGTTGCCCATCATCGACACCGCCCGCGCGGCGACGAGGGCATAGAGCGGAGATGCCCCCGCCTGAACCTCTTCCGAACCGCTCAGCGCGTCCACGTTGACTGGCCTCCGCATAGCGCACGAGTCGCGAGGGGACCGTGTCGACAACATGCGGGGCAATAGAAGCGGCAAAGGACGCGCGGCCAAGGCACCGCCGGCACCTTTCGTGCCTGTCCGAGAGGTTTCAATTGTCCGCGTTATCGGCTTGCCGTCGGTCCCCACTCGACACGGTCGGCAATAGCTCATCGACCAGAAAGTTGAAGTTCCCACCCCCGCGCAACAGTCTATGAAGGAACAGCCCCACGCCGGCCGACCCCGTCCCGAAGTCTGTGCTGATCCTATAGAGAGCATCGCCGGGGAACGCCGCACCGCCCGGCCTATCAATTGCATACAGAAGGATGCCTTCAGCCACCCGATGCGCTTGCCTCAGATAGCTGTCATATCCCAGGAGTTGGTGGCAATCAAGCAGGTAGTTCCCCAATCCCGCCAGTCCGTTAAACAGCCCGGGCCACAACGTATACTTGCGACACGCATCCGGCGACACTGCCTCGAGCGCAATCCGCAGTTTCCTGTCCTGGGTAACCACGACATAACGCAATAGCGAAGTCGCGAACCCCGCCGTTCCGGCGAACCAATAGGGTGATCTCACCTTGCTACTTGTGCTCCGGAGCAGTGACATGTGATGCTCACCTTCCGCCTGAGGAACGGCGTATGTCGAATCGAAATTGATGGCGCGTCGTCCCACGTCCAAAAAACGCGACTCACCGGTGGCGAGGTACAGATAGAGAAGAAAGAGCGCCACGCCACTCGAACCTTCGGCATAGCCTAAATGTATTCTTCCCTCCGGACCCGGCCAGTGGCACACACGTTCGTGTTCTACCCTCGTCTTCAGCAGCCATTCCCCCACATCTAGGGCGTCGTTCAGGAATCGCTTCTCTTGCGTCCTCACCCAGAAGTGAAGGCATGTCAGTCCAAATCCGGAGACTCCATAATACAGGTCCGAGGACTCAAACAGGAGACCGTGATTCTTAGCCGCGTCCAGGGCATCGGCACCCTCGTCGTGAAGACCCAACTCCGACAAGGCCCAGGCGATTCCCGATAAGCCGACATATAAGCCCGGCGCGTACGCCTCAGACGGAACGTAATGCCGTAGAATCCAATCCAGATACTCCTTTGGAACGTCCCCGGTCAGTTTCCTCAGCGCGTACGCAACACCAAGCGCGCCGGTTGAAATGCAGACTGGATTAACGGACCCATATGAAGACGGGAACAGGCGATCGTTACGTCCAGGACTCGCCGCGCTTGCAATGAAAGTCGGGATACCTCCCAGTATCTCTTCCATCCGTCGGCGGGATGCATCCCGGGGCTCGGCTAGCTTCCGAGCCGATGGTCTTGCCGTTGCAAGTGCTTCAGCAACCACCTCCGGACGAGGCCTTTTCTCGTCCGCGTCATCTAGGAGGGATACCGTCGTCGATATGAGGCTCGTCGGAATGCCATAGTCCTGCTCCAACTCACTTAGGAATTCCCTCGGCGCCCCGGGCTTGACGTCGGTGATCGCCTGAATCGGCCACAGTAGGGATAATAATATGTTCCCGAGCGCGTAATAGTCGTCCGCGAATCTAGGCTCCCTTCGCGACCGTAGTCCCTTGGACGCAAATCCTAAGGTCCACAACGACGCCTGGCCGCCTGTGCTTACATCAACCGCTCCCTCAAGGTCGACTATCGTCACGGTCAGTTCGGTCGGGTCGACCAGGATATTCCTAGGGGACAGGTCCGCGAGAAGGACGCCACGATTATGCACTATGTGCATCGCCCTTGCTATGTTAGCGCCGATGATCAAGACTTTTTCGTAGTATTGTTGCAATTGATGGTCCGATGGGTCGTCGAACAGGACCATTGGGTTATATTGAGGAACGAACGTATCAATCGTGAGGCCTGGAACGTGACGCTCGACCAGGAAGAGGTGTTCCCAGTCCCAGAACAGGTCCAAAGGTTGGACCACTATCCCGGTATCGCGAAGCTTGTTTAGTAGATTCCACTCGTTTCGGCGGAGCGCGATGGCGTCTCGACCGGACGCGTCGAAAGCTGTGTACGGTCTTGCCTCTTTGATCACGACTCTGTCGCCTGTTTCGGCATCCAGGGCCACGTAGACGCCGCCTGCATTCGTAAACGAGAGTACATCCGTTACGGCGTATCGACCATTCTTCAGGGTGAGTTTTTCAGCGGTATCTTCATTACTGGGGAAGGGATCCGGTGCCCAAGCCGGGGGAGAAAAGTACGGAAATCTAGCATCGGCTACCTTGTACCCCTCAGGCGATATCAAGGTGGGCGCTGCTGTTCCGTCACTTCGGAGGCTCTTGAGCGGCGTAATGCCGCCGTACCTGTAAAATAAAGACTTGCAGTCCTTGTACCTTCTGTCAGAGAAGATGTAAGGTCCCGCGAAACCTCTCAGGGAGACATATAGCCTTTCGATGATAGATTCGAACTCGCCTTCGCTCCGAGGGTAGACTGTAATGAACTTTCCGGCGGCGGCCCGATTCCAGCCCCTGCTGTTTATGATAATGAGCATCTGCAAGTCGCAGGCGAATTTGAATGCGACTCCCTCCTCTAGGGAGACAGCGGCTACGGCCTTGAGGACGGGCACCGCGGTGGAGATCGTGGCGGACACGTGGATCTTCCAACCCTGGATAGGGAGTTCAGGTCTTGGGGGAAGAACTTGGTACCAAATTCCGCTCCTTACAATGCGCCATCCACAGGAGAGGTGAGCTTCTATTGTGTCCCTGAGGTTCGGTTCCGGCTAGTAACGATCAATGGGCTCGTAGAAATCTGAGGGCACCATTAGATGCAGACTGAGGGCGTCCTGGACCGCTTCGAAATGTTGTCGGATTTCGCGATGCGGTTGCGCCATGGCCATTCGTCTTCCCTGTGTACCGCTGCAGAGCCTCGACTGCTGGATTGCGTCGGCAGTGCGGATTGCCGGCCCGGTGGAGTGCGCTAGTGGCTCACGTTAGCAGCAGTTGCAACCGATGCTGATCGCAGAGCTCAATACCTGCGGCGATGCGCTGTGGATCTCCACAGTTAATTTCTGCAGGGCAAGTACGCGTAGCATTACTGATCACCTCCCTTCTTGCGAGTTTGGATAGAGATTGAGACGATGCGTCACCTTGGTGAGCCACGAACCACAGGACCGGCAATCGATCTGCACTCCAGTGCAGGATCGCACTACGGCACGATATGTACCATAGGTGGCGGAACCTGTCATATAGATATGAGACACGGGAGTGCGCCGCAAAGTTTTGCACGCTCGCTTGCTTCTCTCTTGGAGACACGAACTGTAGCCAGAGGGCATGGATGCGGCTCCATCTGGAGCGCCTGCCTGCCATGCAAAACTTTGTTACTGCTCTGAAAATGTGGGTTAGGCGGCTGATTGCTTGGCGTCGTCCTCGGCGGGAGGTGGTGTCTCGTGCTTGGGCGTGAGGGTGACGTCGTAGCCGAGGGTGGCGAGTTGGGCGAGGGCACGACGCTCGAGCTGGGCGCGGCGGAGTGCCCGGTTTTTTGGCCGGGCCGCTTGGGATTCTCTTGGGGCGGCCCCTTCGAGAACGGCGCCGCCTGCCGCTTGCCGGCGCGCCGGGCCGCCTCTGCCTGCTCGAGCGCGGCCTTCAGCGCGGCCTCCAATTCGGCAATCCGCTGCCTCAGAGCGGCGTTTCCGGCGACCAGATCTTCGTAACTGGGCCGCAAGGCGTCTGCGGTCATCACGCCTCTATATAAACACCACCTGTCAAGACGGCCTTGCCTGCTGCCAGTCTCCTCGCGGAACACGGTAAACAAGTACGTCCGAGAAATCGCGCGATATCTCGTTCCCCAGTAGGGGAAAGCGCCAGTCCGCCAGAATGGCACGCCCCGTCTCTTGTGCCACACCGGCGAGAATGGGGCCATCCTGACTCCCCGTTCGAGTGGCCACTCAGTGTGTGTGAGACCCGCCCGCATGATGGTGATGTGCTTCTGGTGCGTGGCTCTCATTGCGGGGCAGGACCGGCAGCAGCGGCTCGGGCGCCTCCCAACCGGCGAGACAGGCAGGAGTCCTCAGGCCGAGACGGGCCTCCTGCGCTCGTAGCAGGAGTAGCTCGAGTAGGCGCGGATGGTTGCCGATGTGAGCACTCACCGTCGCGACGATGCCTGGGTATGAACGCACCGCCTCCTCAGCCTCAGTCGTGATGCGCCGCACGAGCACACCGGTGTGGAGGAAATAGGGTGCAATGATGATGCGCCGTGCACCCAAGGCAACGCAGCGGGCGATGCCGGCACTGACGCCGGGAGTAGTCTGGCTCACGAAGCAGGCCTCGACGGTTGCGTAGCCATACTCCTCCTCGAAGAGACGGGCAATACGGAACAGCTCTGCATTGGCGGTGGAATCGTGCGTGCCCCGGCCGACCAGGAGCACGGCCAGGCGCTCCGCATCTGTGCCGCCGTGGAGCGGTGCGGCACTAGCTGCAGTGATGCGCTCGTAGATCACCTGTCGCAATAGCGGGTGAGGAAGCAGTGGTGGGGCGAGCCGCCAGTGAAGGTGTGGGTAGCGCGCACGTAGGCGAGCGAATGCTTGGGGCATGTCCAGCTTGCCGTGGCCGGCCTGCAGCAACAGCACTGGCACAGCGGCAACGTGCTGAACGCCGATCGCCGCCAGGAGGTCGCCGGCGCCATCAAGAGACGGGAGAAGTGCGCTTGGGTATTCCAGAACGCCGAGAGTGACCGGGCGCAAGGGGTGGGTATTGCTCATGAGCTGCCAGAGCTCGTGAAGCTCAGCTTGCCCGGCAGAGTCTTTCGTGCCGTGGGCCATGAGCAGGAGTCCGTGCGAGCAGGTATCTGGCGCTGGTGACGGAGATGAGACCTGCCGGGCTGACTGTTCGATCATCGCAGTAATCCTTCTGCTGCGAGAGACGCAGAGTGTCGATAGCCGCGGGGCGTGACCAGGCGCCCGCCCAGCACGCGTGTGAGCGAGTTGCCGACGATGATGGTGGTGAACATGTCGACGGTAGTATGTTCCAGCTCCTCCAGCGTCGTAACTTGGACCGACTGGTCAGTCCGCCCGGCCTGGTGCACGATTGCGACTGGTGTCGCTGCGGAATGTTCCTGCAGCAGAATTGCACAAGCCGCTGCCAGCTGGTGGGTCCTGCGTCTGCTCATCGGGTTGTAGATGGCGATGACAAAGTCGCCGGCGGCAGCAGCACGTAACCTCCGCTCGATGATGGACCAGGGCATCAACAGATCACTGAGGCTGACGACGGCAAAATCACACATGAGCGGAGCGCCGGCAAGCGCCGCTGCCGCGGTCGCCGCTGTGATGCCGGGAATGACAGTGATCTGGGGCCAGCGATCGTCGTCAAACTGCCAGCCCTGCTCCCAGGCGAGCTCGTAAACGAGGCCGGACATGCCATAGACGCCCGCATCACCGCTCGAAACGAGCGCTACATGCAGGCCTTCACGCGCGAGGGTGAGCGCGACCTGGCAGCGGTCGACCTCGGAGCCGAGGGGGCTGTCGACGTAGTGAGCTGCTGGCAGCCACTGGCGAACAAGGTCCGTGTAGCCGGTATAGCCAGCGATGCGGTCGGCGTTGCGGAGAGCTTCGATGGCTCGCTCGCTGAGATCAGCGTGTCCACCAGGACCCAGACCGATGACCGCTAGGTTGCCGGGGTGGCCCGCTCGCGCGCGCTCACCTAACGCCATGGCGCTGCCTCCGGGATCTGGGCAAGCGCGGCGGTGACCCGCTGCGTCTTACGCTTCGTCACGAGCAAAGTTCTGGCCCCACTGGCCAGCAGCGCCGCTGCTTCGCAGATGCTGGGGGAGCCGGTGGCAGCGCGGACGGCTTCGGAAGGGGAAGGGACCGCGACCGTTGCCAGGGCGCTGCTGCTGTAGTAGCGGATGGGCACGGCAAAGCGTGCGGCTGCCTCAGCGATGCCCGGCTCATCGCGCTTGATGTCGATGGTAGCCAGAGAGGACAGGGCAGAGGGGCTCTTCTTCGCCTCCTGGAGCGTCTCGTGAATGAGCGCGGCGATTTCCGTTGCCGGAGTGCCACGTGAGCAGCCGGTGCCGGCGACGAGCGTTGGAGGTCGATACACCACACACGGGCGCGGATGACGCAAGGCAGGAATGTCGCGTGCGTCGGAGATGACGATCACTGCTGCTACTTCTTCTGGCAGATCTTCTAGAAATTCGAGCGCCGCAATGACCCGGCGCTGTCCTGCTGGCACCTGCTGCTGCCAGGCGGGGGAGCCCGCATCCTGGTAGATCGCGACCACGCGCTCGTTCAGCAGCGCCGCCATCACGCCCTTCAGGTGTTCAGCGTCACTCTCACAGCGCCAGCCCGCTTCCGCACCGAGAAGATCGAGTGCAGGCAGGGCGAGAGCATCGGAACCGGTCGTGATGACTGGTGTGGCGTGCAGCACAGCACCAACCTGGTGGGCGAGCGCGTTCGCGCCACCGAAGTGACCCGAGAGCACACTGATGGCAAAGGTGCAGGCTTCATCAACGACGACGACCGCAGGATCGTCACGCTTACTCTTGAGCAACGGGGAGAGTAGGCGGACGGCCGCGCCGAGTGCCATGAAGAGCACGAGACCGTGATACTCGTTGAAAAGACGGGACAGCAGCTCGCGCACCGGCTCGGTGTAGGACACGGCGGCGTCACCGGCTCCGAGCTTTGCCGGGACGTAGGCATCGAGGGGGAGCGCTGCGGAAAGAGTGGCAGCCGCGGTGGCCCCACGCTTGGTGAGAGCAACTGCTGCGAGGGGAGCAGGCGTGCGCCTGCTGATTGTCAGTCGAGGGAGGCCAGTAGTCACTGGCTGCCCTCTGTAGAGGCCGTGCTGAGGGGATCGCCGCCGGATGACGGTTTGTCCTGGCGGCGCCAAGTGCCCTTCCGGAACATATGGGTGTACGTGCCGTCATAGAGATGAGAGCGATAGGCACTTCCGTGGGTATGCAGCGCTGGATCGAAGGCCTTTCCGACCATGATGATCGCCTGCTTGGCCAGCTTGGCTGCTCGAACCTTCGCGGCGATATCCTCCAGCGTACCGCGGAGAATGAGCTCATCCTCCCAGGTTGCTCGGTAGACCACTGCGACCGGAGTGATGGGCACGTAGCCACCGTTCAGGAGCTCACTGACTACGCGCTCGATGAGTGCGGTGCTCAGAAAGATCGCCATGGTGACGCCGTGCTCTGCAAAGCTGGTCAGGTGCTCCCTGCCTGGCAATCCTGTGCGACCACCAACACGGGTGAAGATGACCGTCTGGGAAACCTCGGGGACGGTGAGCTCTGCACCAAGCGCAGCGGCGGCGGCTGCTGCCGACGTGACGCCGGGGACGATCGTGTAGGAAATACCCTCGCGGTCCAGAGCAACCATCTGCTCGTGGATGGCACCGTAGATGGAGGGGTCGCCGCTGTGAATGCGAGCGACCACTTTCCCCGCGTGTACGGCCTTCACCACGATGCTCAGGACCTCCTCCAACGTCAGCGAGGAGCTGCCGTGCAACTCTGCATCAGGCCGAGCGACCTTACAGACATCAGGGTGAACGAGCGAGTCAGCAAAGATGATCACGTCAGCATGCTGAATGACTTGCTGTCCGCGAACGGTGATGAGATCGGGGCTGCCAGGACCAGCGCCGACGAAGTACACCATTCCCTCAGTCATGGGAATTGCCCCTTTCGTGATGGACGATTACGAGAGAGAAGTAGTCGATTCTGCTGCCGCGGAGCGAGCGCAGGTCAGTCGTGATCTCCTGCTCGGGACGTCCCACCCGGCGCACGAACAGTGATCGATTGAGGAGGCTGTGCTCCGCAAGGAGGTCGACGAGCCGGTCAAAGACGCTGTTGACCTTTAGCAGCACGACCGTATCGAAGATCTGGAGTATCTGAGGAAGGCTGTCGATGGCGTAAGGCGCGGGCAGGACTGCCAGGCGCTCATCCTGATCCACCAGCGGGTAGCAGGCCGCAGCGCTGGCAGCCTGAATGCTGCTGATCCCCGGAACGATCTCAACCGGAATGCCGGGGTGGCATTCACGGAGGGCGAGAAAGAGGTGGATGAAGGTGCTATACGTCAGTGGGTCACCTTCTGTGACGAAGGCAGCGCTGTGCCCTGCACCCATCCACTGGGCGACGACATCAGCAGCAGCTCGCCAAGTACGATCGCGCTCCTCGCGCACCCGGCTGAAAGTGACCGGCAGCGGAATGATCTGCTGCTTCGCCAGGTCGAGGAAGCGGCCAGCGATCTGTTCGGCATAACTTGGCTTGTCAGCGCTGCCTCCGGGGGTAAAGATCACCGAGACCTGCTGAAGCAGCAGCAGTCCGCGAAGGGTAAGAAGCTCAGGCGCACCTGGTCCGAGGCCAATGCCGTAGAGCGTCCCTGAGGCCGGAGCGGCTGGGATGATCGAGGGGCTGTCCATCGGTGGCTTCACTCCATCTTCTGTGCTGCAAGAATCCACACCGGGTTGAGGGAAGCCAGGCGCACGTCACCGGCCACCGGTACCGCCCGAGATATGTGGACAGAAAGCAGTTCTTGGTGCCATCCGGACCTAGCCGAGAACCACTCCCGGCACTCCTGGAGATGGGAAAGCAGTATGAGGTTGAGCACCACGCGACCGCCCGCAGGTAGCACACGATATACCGTGCCTAAGATGGCGGAGAGCTGCCCCCCGCTCCCGCCGATGAAGACCGAGTCCGGTGGTGGCAGCGCTTCAAGCGCCGTAGGAGCTTCACCTTCTACCACGGTGACGTTGGGGGCGTGGTGGGCAGCGATGTTCGCATTGATGCACTTGATCTGGTCCGGATTGCGCTCGATCGCGTAGACGCGGCTGCCGGTGAGCGAGGCCGCTTCGATGCTGACGGAGCCGCTGCCAGCGCCAATGTCCCACAGCACTCCCTCACGGCGCAGGCCGAGCTTTGCGAGGGTGACCGCACGCACCTCAGCCTTCGTGATTTGCCCCTCCGTGTGGTCGTATGTCCCGTCTGGTAGACCGAGTGCCAGTAGTGGACGTTGGGGTGCTTCACGGAGCAGTAGCATCACATTGAGACTGGCAAAGGTCTGTTGCGGTACCTCGAACAGGCGCGTGTCTACGATCCGCTCTGCTGTACCGCCGAGGTGCTCGCAGATGACGGTGCGGCAGTTCTCCATTCCGGCGGCGATGAGGGCGGTGGCGATAGTTCCGGGGGTATTCTTCCCGTCGGTGAGCAGGGCAACCTTTGGGGCGTCCAGCACGGGTCGGATGACGGGAGCGAGTGGGCGTCCGTGTGCACTCAGCACGACGGCATCGTGCCAGCTTGTGGCGACTCTGGCGAATGCAAGCTGGATTGAGCTTACGAAGGGAATGATCTGGACACGGTGCGGTCCGAGTGTCTGACTGAGAAGGCCTCCGATTCCATAGAAGAGGGGATCTCCAGAAGCGAGGACAGCGATACGATGCTGCAGCATCTCCCCGGCGATCTGGGCGACAGCCCGGTCGAGGTTGGACGTGAGCACAATTCGCCTGACGGGATGATCTGGAAACCAAGAGAGGTGCCGCTGACCACCGATGAGCACGTCCGCCTGGGCAATGGCTTCACGCACGGGAGCGGTCAGCCCCGCTGGGCCGTCATCACCAATGCCTATCACAGATACCGGTGGGGGAGATTCAGCCATTGGTCTGGTCCCCTGGGGGGTGCTGGGAGCGGGCGAGCACCGTGCCATCAAAGTCGAAGAGGATGACGTCGAGCACGAGAGCACCGTGAACGTGAGCAGAGCACTGGAGGAGCACCCGATCACACAGTATCTGGAAGAACTGGGGTAGACCGGCTGCGACAATTAGCTCTTGCACGTGACGAGCGGTGTTGGCCTTACAGATAGCACTGACCAGGCTGGCCGGCGCGCCGGAGGCGCCGGCCAGCGCTGCCAGGAAGCTGACGTCGACCTGATTACCTGCCACGTGGGTCATCAGGTGGCCCTGAGCGATCTTGGCATACTTGCCGGCCATGCCACAGAGGTGTGCCCGGCTGATACCGCAAGCGACGGCGTGACGCAGGGCGAAGCCGGTAAATTCACCCATCTCGATGAGCGCCATGTCAGGTAGGCCGAGCAGTTGCTGGCCAAAGCGCTCGCTCCTTCCCCCCGTGCTGAGGAGGATTTCTGTGAGGCCATTCGCTGCGGCGACGTCTAGGCTCTGGGCGACGCTGGCGCGCCAGGCTGCAGTGGAGAATGGCTGTACAATCCCGGTTGTTCCAAGGATGGACAGACCGCCAGTGATACCGAGACGGCTATTGAGGGTGCGCTTGGCAAGCTCGTTGCCCTTGGGAATGAAGATGGTCACGCGCAGTCCCCGTTCCTGAACAAGTGGCCCAGCAGCTCGTGCGACGTGCTCCAGGATCATGCGTCGTGGAACCGGATTGATTGCTGGTCCGCCAACCTCCAGGCCCAGGCCAGGGCGGGTGACCGTGCCGACACCAACCCCACCACAGAGCTCGATGCCCGGCTTGTCGCCCCACTCCACCGTTGCGCCAATTTCCGCCCCGTGCGTTACGTCTGGATCGTCCCCAGCGTCTTTGATGACGGTACATCGTGCCCCGTCCGCCAGGAGCTGAGCCGAGCGTAGCAGGAACCGGACACGTTGACCCGCGGGTAGCGTAATAATGGCGCTCTTGACGGAAACTCCTGAGCACAACATCTGCGCAGCCGCCATTGCCGCCGCTGTTGCGCACGAGCCTGTGGTGAATCCGGTGCGCATCCCACGCTGCCGGGGGGCCGGGGGCAATCCTGTCGTGACAATTGGCTCTTCTGGTGGTGACTTCTGTACATCGTGCATTGCTATGAGTCTTCAGCTACCCGATGGCTCCGGTGAGGCAGCAGCCCGCAGAAGCAGTGCATTGATGGCTGCAGCGGCGAGTGCGCTCCCACCGCGTGTTCCTAAGACCGTGACGAATGGTGTTGATCCGTGCTGGAGAGCATCCTTTGCTTCGGTTGCAGCGACGAAGCCTACTGGGATACCGATGATACAGGCTGGCTTCGCGATACCAGCGTTGATGAGATCGAGCACAGCGAGGAGTGCGGTTGGCGCGTTGCCGACAACAGCAACCGCGCCAGTGAGGGCGGCTCCCTCGCGTAGGAAAGCTTCGGCAGCCCTGGGATACCCGGATTGCTGGGAGCGGAGGGCGATCCCGGGATCGTCGATACTCGTCGTGATCTGGCAGCGCAACCGATCAGCGGCCCGGTGATTGAGACCGCTGACCACCATCTTGACGTCGCATACGATGCGGCAGCCGGAGCGCAGCGCATCGATGGCGGCAGTTGCCAGGTCAGGGTGGATCCGGATGAACGGCACGATCGTGGGATCAGCGATGGCATAGATCATCCGTGCTGCGATAGCGAGGAGGTCGGGCGGAAGGGCGAGGCCAGCAAGGGCTTCAGTGCTTCGAGCGATGCTCCGGCGCTCAATTTCGGGTCCGGGAAGGGCGTAGCGCTTCAGGAGCGAGTGGGGGCCGGGGGGCATACCCGGTACGCTTGCAGGCGCACTCATCGAATACTATCCACACCGGCTACTGCCGCTGCTCGCCTACCCTGCCTCCGGTGCAATGAAGGCGTGGAGGAGTGCGTGAGGGGAGTCCTGCCGAGGTCAGCGCTGAAGTGGGTCTGAGGATCATCGTGCTTAGGTGGGCAGAACATAGCTGGCCTTGCCGACCAGCAGGATGGAGCAAGGATCGGAGCAGTCGCGCTCGTCGGGGAGGTCTGCAAGATGGTCACGAGCAGGTCCCGGCTGTGATAGGGGTTACTGGCCACAGTGTTGAAGGCTGCCGAACGCGGCCGCCAGCTGTACTGAGACTTAGGTATGCCGTCATTATCGAGGTGCCCACCGCCTTTCGCGCGAAGGTGTGAAGCGAACGAGCGGCTGTAGGCATTCTGGCTCGTGGCGCAAGCGCACCACTTACAGCTGCGGGACAGCGCTGGCTTCGCACCAGCTTTCCCTACGTGACG
>JAMCTA010000050.1 GCA_023381895.1 Chloroflexota bacterium | reverse complement strand
AGACCTGCGGCGTGCCGATCATACCCTTGCGATGCACGGCCCAATGCACGGTTCGTGGTCCCGGCATGCGCCGGATCTGCTCGGCAGTTGCGAAGATAACTCCTGTGCGCCTGCTCGTTGCTATCAGTTGTTTCGTCGCCTTGATCGACACGCCGATCGGCTTTTCTATCTGTATGTGGAGCCCCGCCTCCATACAGGCAATACCAGCAGTGTGATGCAGAAAATGGGGGAGGCAGATGTCGACAGCGTCCACACCACTGGCTTGGAGCAATGCCGCCCAATCGGCGTAGACTCGTGGCCGGTCCTGCTCCCAAGCAGCGGCACTTTCTGCGACGGCCTCCGCTCGTTCGGGAGCAGCATCACAGACGGCAGTGAGGGTAAACAAGCTTGGGTCCTGCTCTTTGATGAGCCGGTAGCCGGCGAGGTGTTGCTTGGTGGCAATGCCGCCACAGCCGATGAGCGCAAGCCGGATAGGTCGAGTCACAGGATCGTCCCTTCCCCTTCTTGTCACGGTGCCAGACATAGCAGCCTCACCTAGCGGTGATTGGCGTAGGCCTGATCAAGCACGTTTTGGATAGCTTGATTCGCCGCAGTCAGCGCTTGCTGGACCGATTCCTGTCACCCGCTCGTTGTCGAAAAGCCGTGCAAGAGCAGCAGGCTGGCAACGATTAGCCAGCGCTAGGACGCTCACCGTCCAATCGACTCGGCGCACGTGGCTTTTCACTGGCCGTGTCCTCTCCGTGGCGTTGGAAAATGCAGTCATGTCGTAGCCCACCGGACCGAAGTCAGTGACCGATCCATCTATAGGAGCTACAGCTCAGATCAAGTATATATCATAAACAAGATTAGGCGACAGGTAGCAGTATCCTGGCACACTCGTTCACAATCTCTCCTAATTTTCTTACCGATAAGCGGGAATCCTGAGGAGTACTCTTGCCTACTTGCTTATTGTATGATCGCCTTATGGAGCGTCAAGTGGTATCTGTTGGTCCCACGGCCGGCTGGCGCGCCTGCTTGACTCTGGGACTCGTGGCATGAAGTGATGGGATAGACCTCGCGTGATAAGCGACCGACCGAACATTCTTTTGGTGATGGTGGACCAGCTCGCCGCGTGCTGGACAGGGCCGTATGGTGAGCAGGCAGCGAGCACACCAAACCTGGATCGCCTTGCCGGGCAGGGGATCACGTTCGAGCAGATGTACTGCAACGCCCCGATCTGTGTGGCCAGCCGGGCGAGCATGATGGCTGGTCGCTACATCAGTGCGGTGCGCGCCTACGACAACGGGTCGGAGTTCCCAGCCAGCCGGCCCACGTTCTGTCACTACCTGCGACTGGCTGGCTACCGGACCATTCTCTCCGGCAAGATGCACTTCATCGGTCCGGATCAGCTGCACGGCTTTGAAGAGCGGTTGACTACCGACATCTACCCAGCGGGCTTCGATTGGACGCCCGATTGGCGGCAGGAGCCAGTACACAATCCCGGGACCAGCGTTCGGGCGGTACGGGCATCGGGTGTCGCCACGCGGACCATGCAGATCGACTACGACGAGGATGTGCACGCCCAGGCGATCCGCAAGCTCTATCGCTTGGCCCGGGACTATCAGGATGATAACCGGCGACCCTGGCTGCTCTGCGTGAGCTACACGCACCCGCACGATCCCTTCGTGACGACCCAGGAATACTGGGATCGCTTCGAGGGCGTTTCCTTACCTGCGCCCACACCGCCTCCCCCTGGTGACCTCCCCGCCTACGACCGCTGGCTGCACATCCATCACGAGATCGACCGCTATCCGTTGAGCGAGCAGCAGATCGTGGCGGCACGGCGAGCCTACTTCGGCATGGTGACGTTCGTAGACGATCTATTGGGTGATCTGCTCTGTCATCTCGACCGCGCCGGCTTCAGTGAGAACACGCTGGTCCTGTTTACGAGCGATCACGGCGAGATGCTAGGAGAACGGGGAATGTGGTACAAGCGGACGATGTACGATCCCAGTGTTCGCGTTCCCTGCATCGCCGCCTGGCCGGAGCACATCCCGGCCGCGTGTCGCGAACCGCAAGCGACGGCACTGCTCGATCTCTTTCCGACACTGTGTGAGCTGACAGGCGCCCAGCATCCAGACGGTGGTGCGCCACCGTGCGACGGGACGAGCTTGGTCCCGCTATTGGAAAGACGCGCCGGCGCGGGGCACGACCTGGCGATTGCGGAGTATCTCGGCGAGGGTGTCTGCGCGCCGGTCCGCATGCTGGTGCAGGGGAATTACAAGTACGTCTACGTTCACGGTCAGCCGTCGCAGCTCTACCACCTCGGGAGTGATCCTGACGAGCGTATCAACCTTGCTGGTAGGGAGGACTACGCCGCGGTTGAACAGCGCATGCGCCAGCGCGTGCTCACAAACTGGGATCCGGAAGCCGTGCATCGTGACGTGCTCGCGAGTCAGGCGGAGCGCCGGGCTGTCCTGAAGGCGCTTGACACAGGAGTGCCGGCGCCTTGGGACTTCGTGACGGCTGGCGAACGTGGAGCGCACTACGTCCGCCGGCAGAATGCCCAGTACACCGCCGCCGTGGAACGCCTACCGCGGGTGGAAGAGGCCTGAGCGAGGATAGCCAGGCAGCACATTCGGGATGCGGGCTGGCACGAGTGAGGAGAGAAGGCGAGATGAATGTCGTCGTGGTGTGTGCGGATACGTTCCGTGCGGACAACCTGGCGTGCTACGGCGGTGCGAGCGTCACTACGCCGACGCTCGATCAGCTGGCTGCAGAGGGAATCGTATTCGAAGATCTCTACGCGGAGGCCTTACCGACGATTCCGGCGCGGAAGGTGTACTTTACCGGGCGGCCACTATTCCCTTCGTGGCGCGTGCAGCCGTTCAAAGGCGATCCGCTCAGCACACAGCCGGGGTGGAACCCGCTCTCTGAAGAGGCCGTGACCTTGCCAGAAATCGCCGCGCGGCGTGGCGTGGTCAGCGGCCTCATCACGGACGTCTATCACCTATTCAAACCGAGTCAGAACCTGCATCGCGGCTGGTCTTCCTGGCAGTGGATACGGGGCCAGGAAGCGGATCGCTTCCGCGCCGGGCCGCGTGCCGTACTGGCCCAGGCCGGGCAGCGTGTCCACCTCACCGAGCAGGACCTGAGCCGGAGCGCCCTCCCTCGCGGGGCGCCGCAGTACGTGCTCAACACGGCGGAGCGGACCGAAGAGACAGACTATTTCGTGGCGCAGGTCATGCGTGAGGCGGCAGACTGGCTGGAGCGGCATGCGAGTGGTGCTGCAGTCGAGTCACCGTTCCTGCTATGGGTGGACTGCTTCGATCCGCACGAGCCCTGGGATCCCCCAGCAGCATATGCCGACCGCTACGGACCACGCACAGGCGATCGCGAGCCGATTTTCGCCTCGAGTGCCGACTGGCGCGCATTTGCTCCTGCGGAACAAGAGCGCATTCTCGCCCTCTATCACGGGGAGGTGACCCTGGTCGATCGCTGGATTGGCCACCTCCTCACGACACTCCATCGCCTCGGTCGGGAGCGTGATACCGCCGTCTTGTTTCTCGCGGATCACGGCACGATTCTCGGTGAGCACGGTCGCTTGCACAAGCAGCCAGATCTGCTCATTGCGGCGGAGACGCATCTGCCCTGCCTCCTCCGTCTCCCCGGAGGAGCGCGCGCTGGCCAGCGTGCATCAGGGTTCTTACAAGCATTCGACATCACCGCCACCATCCTGGACCTCCTTGGAGTCGAGGAGCGGGAAGAGGTGCTGGGGCGGAGCGCGCTGGAATTGCTAGACGGACAGTGGGCGGGCCGTGACGCTGTCCTCTCCGCCTATCGCGACTACGTCAGCCTGCGTGACCGGCACTGGAACTGCATCGTGCGCCGGGAGAGGGGCGAGGTCGTCGGGTCTCCCCGCCTCTTCGATCTCGCTGTCAATGAGGCGCAGGATGTCGCCGGGCAGCGCCCCGCCGTCGTGCAGGACTACGTACGGCGCATCCAGGCGCTGGTAGGCAAAACTACACAGGACCGTGAGGAGTAGTCCTATGCCGGAACGTCCCAACATACTCCTGCTCATGAGTGACCAGCACCGTGCCGATGCGCTCGGGTGTTACGGCAACCCGGCAATCCGCACCCCGCACCTGGATGACCTGGCACGGCGGGGAGTGCGCTTCGACCAAGCCATCTGCACGTCCCCGCTCTGTCAACCTAGCCGGGCTTCCCTAGTGACGGGGATGTACGCACACACTTGTGGTAACCTAGCGCCCGCGCCCGCGTCTCCAGCGCGCTCAAGAGCGCATCACCGATGCCGCGACGGTGCTGCTCGCGTGCGACGTAGAGCGAGAAGCCAACAACGTGGTCATAGGCCAGACGTGGATTGAAGAAGTTGAGCGAGCCCCAGCCAACGACCGCACCCGCGCGATGCCATGCCGTCTACGTGCGGCGAGGTCAGGCGCGAGTAGCCATAGCAGCTCAGGTGATCCGCCCGTAAAGTGTCGACGCTGATCAGGACAACGTTCAGCCTTCGATTCCGTGGCATC
>JAMCTA010000103.1 GCA_023381895.1 Chloroflexota bacterium | reverse complement strand
CCACACTTGACGTCCAGCATCACGCCTTCCACGGCGAGTGGAACTACACCATCTCCCCCCGCCCTTCCCCTGCGTTAGTTGTTTCTTGACGACCACTAAAGCATCGGTATGCTGTTCATTGTGATGAAGCACGATTCTAGAAGCCGGTCTCAGGCGCAGGAGACCGGGAGGAGGAGCGCCGGCGCGGTGGTGGTAGCCTCCCGTCGCCACGTTGTGATCATCAAACCCTGCTGCCTGGGGGATCTCATTCTGGTGACGGCACTCCTTTCCGATATCAAGCGACACTGGCCACAGGCAGAGATCACTGTTGTAACGTCGGCATGGTCGTCTCAAGCCGTAACACCGCATCCTGCGGTGACGCGAGTTGTGAACAGTGGGCACATCGGGCTCCGAAGGCATCTACCCATCGACGACCTCGTCCGTCTCACGATGGCGCTACGCTCTCTCAAGGCGAGCGTGGTGCTTGTCCCTGATCGCTCGCCCGTGCTCAGCATCCTCACTCGCCTGTCAGGAATACCAGTACGAGTCGGGCTCGACAGTGGCGGCCGCGGTCGCTGGTATACGACACGTGTCCCTCCTCTGCCACGTGCGCACGAACTAGAGCAGGGACGGAGCTTGCTCCGGGTGCTGGGAATCCCGACAGGCGCGCTACCGTCGTTCCAGCCGGGTCCCGAGGCTCACGAGGCAGCGAACGATATACTCGCACACTTGCTACCGAGGCCGAAGTTCGTCATCCTGGCCCCAGGCGGTGGCACTAATCCCGGAACGGTCATGACGAGCAAGCGCTGGTCTGCCGAAGGTTTCGCTGCTGTGGCTGACCATCTTGCAGCACAGGGTTACGTTCCCGTGCTTGTTGGCAGCGAGAGTGATCGAACGGCGGCCGCACAGGTCCAGGCGCTTGTGCCGCAGGCTCGAAACTGGACCGGTCTCACGCCTCTAGGGGTTCTGGGGGCGCTGGCAACACGCGCCAGTGCGTTCGTAGGCAACGACTCTGGCGTGTCGCACCTTGCGGCAGCAACAGGCTGCCCCACCGTTGCGGTGTTCGGTCCAACGGCCGCGGAGCTCTACGCACCCGTAGGAAAAGCTGTTGCGACAGTGGAACCGCCGCGAACGGCAGTCTATGCCGGCGAAGGCACCGTACGTTTACCATTCCAATTCACGGAGCCCTGGCAGGAGCTCGTCACGTCCGCAGCGGTCATCGAGGCGCTGCGGCGATTCCTTATGCCGTGAAGCGCACATAGGATCAGTACCGTAGGGGCGAGGGAAGAACGAGGAGTAGATGCTGGCTACCATCAAGCGCCGAATAGCACTCTCCGTTGTCAGCGCGCTGTTCAATGCCTTGCCAGATGCGATTCGTCGCGGCGCTCAACCTGTTCGGATTCTCATCATCAAGCCAGACCACCTTGGCGACATGATCCTGGCCAGTCCGGCACTCTACCGTCTGCACTCCCATCTCCCCCAAGCCGAGATCGTAGTTGCCGCGAGCACGGCCGGGACACCCGCTGCCCTGCGCACGCCGGGCGTATCACGTGTTGAAACCGTCTCTTTCCCCGGCCTAGGTCGCGAGCCAGCAGCGAGTGCGCTCAGCCGATGGGTGCGCTTGGTAATGCTGGCCCGGCAGTGGCGGGGTCGCTTTGATGCCGCCTTGCTGTTGCGCGACGACTTCTACTGGGGAGCAGCACTTGCAACCCTCGCCGGTATCCCGCAGCGTGCCGGTACCGCCACTCCTGAGTGCGCTCCCTATCTCCGGGCGACTGTCCCGGCCCGGCGTGAACACGCAGCGCTCCACCACCTGCGTGTAGTGTCTCACTTTCTGGGCGTGGAGACGCCCACGGGATGGTCTCCAGATGTGGGCCTCCACTTCGTACCTCTACCGGCTCGTGAAGAAGTGAAGACGGCGCGAGCGCAGGCAGGACTGCTCTCGGGGGAGCCCTACGTGCTGCTTCACCCAGGGGCCGGCGCCCCGGTGAAACTCTGGAGCGCCCAGGCCTGGAGTAGAGTAGCTCGGGGAATCGCGGAAGACTACGGCCTGCGGACGGTGGTAGTCAGCGGGCCACAGGAGGAGCAGCTCACTGCGCACATTGCACACCTGGCTCCGGAAGCGGCGCTGGCAGTCCCTCCGCCACTGTCTCTCGATGCCCTCGCGGCACTCATGCAGGGTGCCCGCGCGGTACTTGGGGTTGATAGCGGACCGCTGCACCTCGCAGCAGCGCTTGATGTCCCGAGCATCCGTCTGTTCGGCCCGGCTGATGCGCGGGTCTTCGGGCCCTGGGCTGATCCATCACGTCACGTGTCGTTGCAGAGTCCACTGCTTTGCAGCCCGTGCGACCGGCTCCAGTGGGACGTGCTCGACCTTCCCTGGCACCCGTGCTTACGGAGGATCTCAACGGCCAGTGTGCGCGCCGCAGTCGACGCCCTGTTCGCTGCGACGACGTCAACGGCATAAGGGAGCGGTTAGAGAGCCTGGCGACCACGAAAGCCAGTGCCCAGATCATGCCAGAAGCGAATGCGCTCCTCCCCTAAGCACCAGCACAGATAGACCTCCCGTCCATCCCGAAGGCTACGAAAGTCAATAAGGCCGGTGTTCACATCTTTCAGCTCCACACCCAGGCCGTGAAGCTCTGCAGCAAGATGACTGAAGCGGTCTCCTCGCTCTCTGATCGACTTCTCCAGAGCGAGAGCCTCTGCGGCATGACCATTCATCCGCGCGGCCCCGGTAATAGCGGCAAGGCGAGAGCGAAAATCGGAGAGCTGTCGCGCAACCGTGCGTAGCTCTTCGAGCAGAGGGACGAGCACCGGTAGCATTGCGTTCGCCTCGTTCTCACTGAATAGGCGCGTCACGATCACTCCTACTCCGCTTATCCGCTCCGGTCGCGGTCTCGCGCTCTACACCGTGCCTGGCAGAACCGTCAGCCAGCGCCGGTTGCGTCTCTGGTGCCTCTACTAGCGCCGTAGCGATAGCCTCTTGCGCAAGGTCGACATAATGAAAGTCCATGGCACTGCGCAGCTCTGGGGGTAGTTCCGCCACATCTCGTTCGTTGCCCCGAGGCAGAATGACCGTCGTGATCCCGGCACGACGTGCCGCGAGCACCTTTTCCTTCACTCCCCCGATAGGCAGGACGCGACCACGAAGAGTGATCTCACCTGTCATCGCGACGTCCGAACGAAATGGGCGACCGGTAAGGAGCGAGGCCAGAGCGCAGACCATCGTGACGCCTGCTGATGGGCCATCCTTGGGGATAGCGCCGGCGGGTACGTGGATATGAAACTCGTGACCACGGAGGCGCTCGTCGTTGATGCCCAGCGAGACTGCTTCTGAGCGGACGTAACTCAACGCGGTCTGCGCCGACTCCTTCATCACATCACCTAGCTGACCGGTGAGAATCAAACGTCCCTCCTCACCCCGCATAGCAGCAGCCTCGATATAGATGATGTCACCGCCTGCCGGAGTGTAGACGAGGCCTGTCGCCACTCCTGGTCGCCGCGTGCGCTCATTCACCTCCGGCTCGTAGATTGGCCTTCCCAGCAGCTCATCGACTGCTGCCGTACCAACAGTGAGCTGCGTCTCCCGTCCACTCCCGATGCGGACCGCCGCTTTGCGGCAGATTGCGCCGATCTGCCGCTGCAGGCTGCGTACGCCAGCTTCGCGCGTGTGAGCCTCGATAATGCGCTCGAGACTATCGCGGCTGAACGTGACCTCCTCGGGCTTGAGTCCTGCCGCCCGTTCCTCTTTGGGGATGAGATACTTCTCGGCGATGTGGATCTTGTCTTCAATCGTGTAGCCGGATAGCTGGACCACTTCTACGCGGTCGAGCAGTGGCCCGGGAATCGTTTCTAGGGTGTTGGCGGTCGCAATGAACAACACGTGTGAAAGGTCGAAGGGAACTTCGACATAGTTGTCACGGAAGTCTCGATTCTGCTCCGGATCGAGCACCTCGAGGAGGGCTGCCGCTGGATCTCCCTGCCACCCCACTTGAAGCTTGTCCACCTCATCCAGCATGAAGACCGGGTCGCGCGCATCGCTCCGACGCAGCCCCTGAATGATCCGGCCAGGGAGAGCGCCGATATAAGTGCGCCGGTGGCCGCGGATCTCTGCCTCATCCCGGATGCCACCGAGAGAGATGCGGAGGAATTTGCGTCCAAGCGCACGGGCAATGGACTGGCCCAGGCTTGTCTTGCCGACTCCTGGTGGACCGACGAAGCACAAGATTGGATCGTGACGATCGCTCAGCTTGGCGCCATCAGCACGCAGTTCTCGTAGCCGCCGAACGGCAAGATACTCGATGATGCGCTCTTTGATCTTCTCAAGATCGTAGTGATCTTCATCGAGGATGCGTCGCGCGTCGTCAAGATCAACTTCGTGCCCCGTTTCCCTATTCCAAGGGAGGCTGATAAGCAGGTCCAGATAGGTCCGGATGAGCGAGTGCTCGGGTGATGCTGGTGGGAGCTTTTCCAGCCGGCCCAACTCGCGAAGCGCTTCCGCGTGAGCCTCCTCGGGCATCTGCGCTGCTTCGACCTGCGCTCGGA
>JAMCTA010000160.1 GCA_023381895.1 Chloroflexota bacterium | reverse complement strand
TCTCGCTGGTCTCGCGGCAGCGCCAGGAGTCGTGATCGTCGCCCCCCCGCTCGTCGAGCTGGTCTATGGGAGCCAGTTCGTCGAGGCAGGGAGGGTTCTCCAAATCCTCGCCATTGGTCTCCTGGGTATCTTCCCGACCCAAGTCTGCGTGAACTTCCTCATTGCACGCGGCAAACAAGTCACCGTAGTGGGGATCGACGCGATCAGCGCAGTCTGGCAACTCACTGTCGACCTCGTGCTGGTGACACGTCTCGGGATCGATGGAGTAGCCATCGGCATGGCTTCAAGTGAGATCCTGATGACCGTGCTCTTCCTCGTTGCCGCTTCTCGCGACTACCAGTTACCCCAGTTTCGACGCCTGCTTCCCGCAATCGCGGCCGCAGCGGCCATGACTGCAGCAGCGGCCGTGATCTCCGCACACACTGTCTGGTGGCTAGCCATTCCTATTGGCGCACTCGTCTATCCGGCACTCCTACTGCTGTGCCGTGGCACGAGTCTGCACGAGCTCCAGCTCACCAACATACTATTGCGACGCCGTCCCGACTGAGTGGCCGCCTGCACGAGCAGCACTACAATGGGGCGAACAGAGGAGGATGAACAGTGGCAGGACAGACCATTCGCGTTGGCATCGTCGGGGCCGGTGGCATCGTGCGAACCCGTCACGTACCCGGTTTGGGCAAAGAACCGGATGTGGTTCTTGCGGCAGTCGCGAACAGCACTTCCGAGAGTACGCAGCGGGCAGCAATGGAGCTCGGCATTGAGCGCTCGTTCGACCATTGGGAGGATCTCGTTCGCTGGGATGGCATCGACGCGGTGCTCATCGGCACCCCACCATTCCTCCATCGTGCGGTCGCACTTGCCGCGCTCGAAGCTGGAAAACACGTCTTCTGCCAAGCACGGATGGCAATGAATGCCGCTGAAGCTCGCGATATGCTAGCTGCTGCCGAGCGATCCGATCTGGTCACCATGCTCTGCCCTCCGCCACACTACCTACGCGGCGACCGAGTAGTGCGCCGGCTCGTCGCCGGCGGGTATCTGGGCGACCTCTACCACGTCAACATCCGCTGGTACGGAACCGACTACATCGACCCTACGGCGCCGCTGCACTGGCGCCAGACCGGTCGTACTTCCGGTGTGAACACGCTGACCGTTGGAATGATGCTGGAGGTCATGCACCGCTGGGTGGGGCCTGCCTCTAGAGTAGTCGCCCAAACATTCACCGCGACACCGCAACGGCGCGACAGCACTGGCAAGGTCCAACCGGTCGACCGCCCCGACAGCGTAAGCGTTGCGGCGGCGATGCAGCGCGGGGGCCTCGGCAGCTTCCTATTCAGCGGCATCGCGCGCCACGCGGGTGCCAACACCTTTGAGCTCTACGGCAGTGCTGGGGTACTGAAGTACGACTATCAGGCAGATCGCCTGTTTGGTGCCCGCGCTCAGGATGCTGAGCTCCACGAGATCATCATCACATCAAGTGAGGAACGGCGCTGGACAGTGGAGCACGACTGGATCGCTGCTATCCGTAGCGGCAACCGCACACCAGAGCCAAGCTTCCGCGATGGTCTCGCGTATATGGAGGCCACCGAGGCCATTTTCCGCTCTGCCGAGAGTGGCCAGGCCGTCGACCTGCCGCTTCGATAGCCACCGGGCGGCGGCAAGGGGCCAGTCTCCCGGCCCCTTACTATTCTGCGCACCCTAGCCCTCGTTCTGCTCGTACCGGCTCTTGATATCGGCGATGACTGACGCATCGGTGAGTGTTGTCGTGTCACCAAGCACACGGCCCTCTGCAATGTCACGCAGCAAGCGGCGCATGATCTTGGCGCTACGGGTCTTCGGGAGCTCGGCGGTGAAGAAGATCTTCTCCGGGCGCGCAATGCCACCGATCTTCTGAGCAACGTGGTCGCTCAGCTCTTTCTTCAGCTCGTCGCTGGGGGTGACACTGGACCGGAGTGTCACGAAAGCCGCTGGTGCTTGCCCCTTGATATCGTGAGAGATACCGATAACTGCCGCCTCGGCCACAGCGGGGTGACTCACGAGAGCGCTTTCCAGCTCCATCGTGCCGATACGGTGTGCCGACACGTTGAGCACGTCATCGACCCGCCCGAGCAGCCAGAAATAGCCCTCCTCATCACGCCGGGCACCATCCCCTGTGAGATAGACTCCGGGAAATTTGCTCCAGTACTGCCGTACATAACGATCAGGATCGCCCCAGATGGTACGCATCATCGCAGGCCACGGCCGTTTGATGACCAGGTAGCCGCCAGCGCCTTGCGGGACCGATCGTCCCTGCTCATCGAACACGTCCGCGTCGATTCCGGGCAGTGGAAACGTCGCTGAGCCTGGCTGCGTCGTCGTGAGGCCCGGCAGAGGCGAGATAAGGATCATTCCGGTCTCTGTCTGCCACCAGGTGTCGACGACCGGGCAGCGTCCGCCACCGATGTGGTCGTGGTACCAGATCCACGCCTCCGGGTTGATGGGCTCTCCGACAGTACCGAGCAGCCGGAGCGACGAGAGGTTGTGACGCTCGACGTACTCCGTCCCCCAGCGCATGAACATACGGATGGACGTCGGTGCGGTGTAGAGCACTGTGACGCCGTATTTCTCGATGATCGCCCAGAAACGATCTTTGTCAGGCCAGTCTGGCGCTCCTTCGTACATCACCTGGGTCACGCCGGTCGCCAGAGGTCCGTAGACGATGTAGCTATGCCCAGTAACCCAGCCAACATCCGCGGTGCACCAATAGACATCCTCGTCCTTGAGGTCGAAGATCCATCGCGAACTCGCCGCTGTCTCCACCATGTAGCCACCAGTGGTATGGAGCAGCCCCTTGGGCTTGCCCGTCGTGCCCGAGGTATAGAGGATGTAGAGTGGATGCTCAGAATCGACGGGCTCAGGCGCAATCTCTTTGCCGATAAAGAGTGCCAGCGCTTCGTGCCACCAGATATCGCGCCCCTCGATCCAGTTGATTGTGGCACGATCGCCCGCTCGCCTCAGCACGAGCACGTGCTCAATCGTCGGCGTGCCACCAGCGATGGCCACATCAGCATTCGACTTGAGCGCCACCAGATTGCCGCGCCGGTAGCCGGCATCGGCAGTGATTAGCAGCTTGCAGCCGGCATCATTGATGCGGTCGCGCAGCGCCTCAGGGCTGAAGCCTCCGAATACCACCGTGTGGGGGCAGCCTAGCCGTGCGCAGGCCAGCATGGCGATGACCGCTTCCGGCACCATGGGCATGTAGATAGCAACGGTGTCTCCCTTCTTCAAGCCAAGCGACTGCATGGCCAAGGCTGCCTGGTTGACCTCTCGATAGAGGTCACGATAGGTGAGCACGCGACTATCGCCCGGCTCACCCTCGAAGATGATGGCGACTTTGTTCGCTCGCCACGACTTGGCATGCCGGTCGACACAGTTGTACGACGCATTCAGTGTGCCACCGAGAAACCACTTCGCCCACGGCGGGTTCCACTCCAGCACGCGCTCAAAAGGCGTGAACCAATCGATGATCTGTGCCTGCTCGGCCCAGAAGCCATCAGGGTCAAGCCGTGCACGCTCGTAGACCGACGGATCCTGCATGTTGGCGCGCGCCGCCAGCTGTGGTGGTGGAGGGAATCGTCGATCCTCCTTCAGCAGAGCCTCAAGCATTCCAGACGTGTCAGCAGGCATAGCTCCAGTCCTCTCGCTCCAGATAGAATCAGGCGACGTGTTCGGCACGCGGCACACCCTCGATGAAGGGAGTCTAAAGTGCATGAGCCCGTCCACGCAAGTAGTCGTAGCTCTAGGGACTCTCGCCGCGTTCGGAGGCTACTGGCTACCTGATCGACAGGAGGTTTGTAGCGTAAACATAATGGTAGAGGGGACTTGTCGGCGGTTGACCGTTCTCACAGCGCACGGTCACTGGCCAGTCTCCTGGCTCGATACCCGAGTTGATCATCCACGACCAGGACACTGTCCCGGAAGGGCCAACACGTTCTGGAGTGAAGGCCGGAATGTCGCTTGCTGGTCGGTACTTGACCGTGAGGGTGCATACTGACCCTACGGGCGACACAGTGGCGTTGACTGTCACCGTGCTTCCACGCTGGACAGAAGCGGGGAGCTCGAGCGTGATCTGCATAGGCAGCGTCCCGGCCGGCGTCGAGAGTGCAATGGGCGTATCGGTGGGCGCTGGAGTTGGCGTGCTATACGCCCCACTCTCCGGAGTAGCCGTCCCAGCGACCGTTGCCGCCGTTGGAGTTGGCGACGGAGGCTCAGGCGTCGGCGTGGTCGGTGTCGGGTACGGGGTCGCTTCTTGCTTCCCTCCACCGGACATGCCGCCTGGCGGAGCGGTTTCTGGCGTGCCAACACCTCCAGACGGAGGGGCAGTGCTCTGGGTAGAAGTGCTCGAGCGCAGCTCACTCCCCATTCCACCTGGAGGGGCGGCGCCACAGGCAGCAAGGAAGCTGAGCAAGACGAACAGAACAGCGATGCGGAACGCGCCTGCCGGCGATACAAGAGGCCGTGGAACCACCACCATGCCCACCCTAACGATTCGATTCGTCAGGGCGCGCAGTATACCACCCCACGCAACGGAGCCGCGCGTGAGACATCTGCTATGCTGACGGAAGAGCCGCTCACTATGTGGCGGTGGAGAGGCAGAAGCACTCGATGTGGATCGCATACTGAGATGCCGTTCACTTATCTCCTAGGAAACCCAAGCGCGCCGCGAGGGCACGCGCTCTTACTCCTCCGCTCTGAGCGTGGCGACCCCGGGGTCTGGGCGACGTACCTCGTGGTCACACCAATCACGATGGACTTCACCAAGTATCTGCCTCCGATGTTCGCTTCGTTTGCAGCGATGGCTCCGCAATCTGCCGCCGCTGCCGTCCCTATGCCGCCCATTCCTGAGCGTCTCGACAGCGAAGTCGCGGTACGCCGCCTCGCTGAAGCCCGCGGCGACGATCTCCTCGATGGCGGTGCCGTCGACACACAAGCAGTCGATCGCTTAATGCTTGTAACGGCCGAAGCCGCCCAGCGGTATCACGACGCCTATGTTGCCTACCTCCGCACAGTCCCGGAAACGCCGGCTGTAGTCGCTCAGGAGGTGCAGAGCCTCTCGGCTGATGAGCTTACTGCTTTTCAAGCCCTCACCGAAGGTGAACAGCTGAGTGAACTCAGCAAGCTGGTAGGAAAGCTCCGCTACGCCGTGAGCGGGCACGATATCTACCACGCTGCCGAGGCGAGGCGTCAGATTACTGCCCTTGCGTCACTACTCTCTCCCAAGTACCGCATCGACGACCTCCTAGGCGCCGCCCAGCGAGATGATGCGACAGCTGATCGCCTTACTGAGCTCTACCTCGAGCGTTGCTTCAAGATTCTCCACGAAGAGTACGAGCAGCTCCCGGCACTCGAAGCACGGATCAAGGAGCTGAGTAGGTCCGAAGGCGGCCCAGCGTAGGTATCACGGTCCATAGAGCTCACCGTCAGGACACACGTGGACTCCGCCTGCTGCGCGGCACTAGGGAAGGAGCGCCGCCACCGGCAGCGCCGCACTCACGGGGATGAGCCCACCCTGCTTGGCCATATCGCCACCAAGTGCCATCGTCACTGCCCCGGCTTGAATGCCCGCTGCTGGATTGGCCACCTTCCAGTGCTGGAACACCGCGCGCTGGCAGCGCAGCACCACTGCTGGCCCCTCGTCTTGAAGAGCCATCGGCAGCCCATAGTCCTCCAACCAGTTGCTGTCGGCGTAGTAGGCGGCCTTCAAGGCTGCATCCTGATCAAGCAGAGCCAGGTGATTCTGCTCGATGGCCGGCCAGCTCTTCTCCGCATCAACCGACCAGTCTCTGCTTGGAGGCACCATCCACATTGCTTGCAGCCAGGGATCCTTTCCTGCCGCCGCCAGCTGGTCGAATACATTGGCAAAGACGGCACGCACGCTCCCGGGCGCCCACTGGAGGAGCTCACGCTGAGTCGCTTGGTACACAAACCCGCCGCTGGTGAAGCGCCGCGAGGATGGGTAGCCCAGCGCGGTGATGCCCCCGTGCTGTGTGAAGTCGCTCCAGAACGGTGCACCGCCGCTGTTCGTGATGGCAAAGCCGAGGCTTCCCGCGCCACTCCGTCCATTAGCCTGGCGGTAGAAGTGGCCATCCGGCACTACTATGTCAGACGCACTCGGTGCTGGCACCCCGGCAAACACCCCCCGCTCCACCAGGATCACTGGACTGCCACCAACCAGATATAGCGATGGGTCACGGGGATCGGTGTTGTCGCTCGAGGGCTGCAGCGCGAACTGCCACTGGCCATTGACCGGCTGAGGAAGCGGCTGCGCGTTGCCCAGCTTGTCAAAGGAGGTGACCTGCCCGGAGAAGACGGCGACTGAAGCCGTAACTGGGTTCGGGGAGGCATTCCAGAGCACAATGATACGGTCAGCACCACGGCGCATCGTTACCTTATTGACGGTGCCAGGCCACACGAACTGGGTACGTCCAGCGTCACTGTCAAGCACCGACTGCACCTGCTCCGCACTCGGTGGCATTGCGCTGCCAGACCATGAATACGTGGCCCCGTCGACACCGGCAAAGGTGTGGGTTGCGAAAGCGTAGGCATAGTATGCCGGCCGCAATGAGCCATTATCGCGCTCAAGACCGTAGAGCGCTCCGCCGGGCTCACCGCTGGTATCCGTCATCTTGTACACCGAGAACCGGTCGACACCAGCGGCGAGTGCGAGTGCCGGAGCCTCGATCATGTAGCTTGCTTGCTGATCCAGGGTAGCTCGGAATGGGCCCTGCGGCTGGGAGGAGGCCGGATCGTTATTCGGGACGACGTTTGCCTCAGATTCCCACACTTCCTTGTTGTAGATACCGTGCGCCGCGAGCGCCTCTCGGAAGAGCATCACCTCGGCGTAGCTATTGAGTGGGTTGCCATAGGTGTGTGCATCAACAGCATCGAAGTAGTAACTATGGCTGGCAGCCGTGGGATCAGCAACGTCGATGTCGAGCACGCGGTTGAGGTAGAGCGGTCGGTTGAACTGATGGTCGAACCAGTAGGTCATGCCAGCCATCACGACCATCGCCTGCGGATTCACGGACTTGATTGCGAGATAAGCCGTCTTCAAGTAGTTGTAGTAGTCCTGCACCGAGCCATTCCAGGTGTGGGGAACGGTATCGGTCATGTCAGGCTCATTACCGATGATCCAGGTATCGATGCGCCCGCGATACTGTGCTGCCAGACGCGCCATGAATCGACCCCAGTAGTTCTCCGGATCATTGTAGGGGAGCGTGAGATTCTTCGGCACAGCGATCGTGCCGGAGTTGTCTCGCCCAGCCCAGCCCGGTGTGCTCAACACCACGCCAACGAGACTCAGGCCGGCGTTGAGTTGCGACTGAATGAGCGAATCAGGAACGTAGCCGGGGATTTGGGCATTCCCCGTTGTCCAATCGCTTGGACCAGCCGGCTGGTAGGCGTCCCAATGGAACACGATCCGCTCCCATTGCGCCCCCGCCTGTATCGCCCGGCTCGTATCCTCATACGCCTGAACGATTCCCCAGAAGGGGGCGGGATTCGAGCTCGCTTCCGCTGGCGATGCTCCCTGACCGATGACCATCGCCAGCAGGAGCAAGCTCGCCCACACGACTCGTGACACCCGTAGGCTGGTCAAGCACGTTCTCCCTTCACCCTGCAGATGGGAACGACGGGAGATCCCTCCGGTTACGCCTCCCCCTTCGGACGCGGGAGATATGATCGCCTGCAGGGAGCGATCACGCGGTATAGTGCTCAGTGTAAAGAGAAGAACGTGTTTCGTCCGAGAGGGGCCGTTGCCGCCAGAGCGGGCAGCGGCCCCTCTCGCAATTGTGCTGAGAGGTTTCAACGTGACGTCCCAAGCCGCGATTCGCAACGTCGCCATCATTGCCCACGTCGATCACGGCAAGACGACCCTCGTCGATGCCATGCTGAAGCAGTCACACATCTTTCGCGAGAACGAGGCAGTCGGTGAGCTCATCCTCGACTCGAATGATCTGGAGCGCGAGCGCGGAATCACCATTCTCGCAAAGAACACTGCGATCACCTATCGCGGTATCAAGATCAACATCATTGATACGCCCGGCCACGCCGACTTCGGCGGCGAGGTCGAGCGCGTGCTCAACATGGCCGATGGTTGCTTGCTACTGGTCGATGCCGTTGAAGGTCCGATGCCCCAGACGCGCTTCGTGCTGCGCGTGGCACTGCAGATGGGTCTGCGCCCGATCGTGGTCATCAACAAGATCGACCGTTCTGCCGCACGTATCAGGGAAGTACTCGATGAAATCCAGGATCTTTTCCTCGAGCTCGCTACGGATGCCGACCAGCTGGATTTTCCTGTGCTCTACGCGATCGGGCGTAATGGCACCGCAGCCCGCAGCCTCGACGAGCCGCAGCGGGATCTGCAGCCGCTTTTCGACACCATCGTCGATGCCGTGCCCCCGCCACAGGTGCAGCAAGAAGGGGGCATGCAACTCCTCGTCACCGCTCTAGACTACGACAATCACAAAGGGCGCATCGCTATTGGCCGCCTCTCTCGCGGCACCGCCCGACTGGGCATGAGCGTGATCCGGATTACTCGGAGTGGCTCGCAGAGTCGCCACACGGTAACCTACCTATTCACTCATCTGGGTCTCCAGCGCATCCCGGTTGAGGAGGCTCACGCAGGAGACATCATTGCACTCACCGGTATCGAAGATGCCGGCATTGGCGAGACGCTCGCCGATGCCACCACACCCGAGGCTCTCCCGACCATTCAGATCTCAGAGCCCACGGTCGAGATCACCATCGGCGTCAACACATCCCCAGCAGCGGGCCGCGAAGGCAGATTCGTCACCTCTCGCCAACTGGGAGCGCGACTTCAGCGCGAGCTCGCAACCAACGTCGCCTTACGCGTCGAAGCCACCGAAGCGGCAGATGTCTTCCGCGTCGCTGGCCGTGGCGAGCTCCACCTCTCCATCCTCATCGAGACGATGCGCCGTGAAGGCTACGAGTTCGAAGTGAGCCGGCCCGAAGTCATCCTCAAGCGAGATAGTGAAGATAGGTTGCTCGAGCCGGTAGAGCGGGCCACCATTGACGTCATCGATAGCTATGTCGGTCCGGTGACAGAGCTCCTGAGCCAGCGCCGCGGCCAGATGGTGAATCTCGCGGCCGATGGCAACGGCTCGACCCGCCTGGAGTATCACGTGCCCACACGGGGTCTCATTGGTCTGCGCAACGCCTTGCTGACCGCCACGCGGGGTGAGGCTGTGTTGCACGCACTTCTTCTGGGCTATGAACCGTATCAGGGAGAGATGCCGTACAACCGTCTTGGTGCGCTTGTCGCCTCAGAACCGGGTGTGGCCGTGACCTATGGCCTCCACAACGCCCAGGCCCGCGGCACAACTTTCATTGGCCCCGGTACCGAGGTCTACGAAGGCATGATCATTGGCGTGCAGACGCGCTCCGGCGACCTGCTCATCAACGTGTGTAAAGAGAAGCAGAAGACGAATGTCCGCTCCTCGACGTCGGACATTGCAGTTCAGCTGACTCCCCACACCGTACTGAGCCTAGAGCAATCTCTGGACTTTCTCGCGCGTGATGAGCTGCTCGAAGCCACACCACAGAGCCTGCGGCTCCGCAAGCGTTATCTCACGGAGCAGGAGCGAACAAAGGCGCGTGAGCGCGAACGAGAGCAGCGCAACCGGCAGCCCGCTCTGGCAGGCGAGCGGTGAGGCGCATCCATTCCCGCAGCGATAGCAAAACACTGGTCTGGTAGGCTGGAGCCGTATCCTGCCCGCACCGGCTCTCCTCCACCGGCAGCGCGCACTGCTGACAACTCAAGCCTAGTGAGGACCGCTACCACGCGATTCCTCCCGATCGCGGCTATAGGGCAACATAGTCGAGTAGAGAGTCAGGCACCATCTGATCGTGGTATTCTCCCCCGCGCTGGCAGCTGTCGAGAGTCAGAAAGCAGTCACAAGGATGGGTAGAGTCGCCGGCAAGGTCGCACTGGTCACAGGTGCTGGCAGCGGCATCGGTCGCGCTTGCGCCCTTACGCTCGCCCGCGAAGGGGCGCAGGTACTCGTGCTCGATCGCGCGCCAACCGGGGCGGCCACCTCTGCGGCGATCACTGCTGCCGGAGGTCAAGCCCAGCTCTTTCAGGGCGACATCGGCGAGGAAGCGGTGTGCACTGAAGCTGTCGCGGAGACAATGCGAGCGTTCGGGCGTCTCGATATCCTGGTCAACTGTGCCGGTATCTACCCGCGCTACTCCCTCGCAGATACCACCACCGATGTTCTTGACCGCCTCTTCCACATCAACTTCTACGGGCCGCTCTTCCTCTCCAAACACGCCATCCCGGTGATGCAACGGGGTGGAGGTGGAAGCATCATCAACATCGGCTCGATCCACGGCCTCTGCGGGTCAGGAGATCTTGTAGCTTACGCAGCGACCAAGGGTGCGTTACTTACACTCACACGAACACTGGCGCGCACCTACGCCCGCGACCAAATTCGGGTCAACTACGTCATTCCGGGTTGGGTGCTGACCGAAGGCGAGCTCGCCACCCAAGCCCAGGAAGGCCACGACGAGGCCTGGTTGCGCCAGCAGGGCACAGCCTTACCAACAGGCCGTATCCAGCTACCCCAGGACGCCGCCAACGCGGTGCTCTTCCTCGCCAGCGACGAGTCGAGTCAGCTCAACGCTGTCATCATCAACACCGATGGTGGCCGTACCTGGTTCTGAGCCCGCCAGCCACAGCGAACGGCAGCTTCTGACTCCGGCACAGGCGCACCACAGCCCTCTCGCGAGCGACTCTGCATCAGAACCAGCGGGTGATCACGACCTTGCGCTCGCAGTAGAAGTCGATCGCGTCCCGGCCCTGCGCATGGAGGGTCCCGAAGAACGACTCCTTGGCACCCGAGAAGGGAAAGTAAGCCATCGGCGCCGCTACCCCAACGTTGATACCTACGTTGCCAACCGGAGCGTAGTAGCGAAAGGTTCGCGCGGCAGCGCCATCCTGTGTGAAGATCGATGCTGCATTGCCGTAAGGGCTGGCCGCAATGACGGCGAGTGCTTCCCCCAGGCTCTCCACGTGCACGATGCCAACAACCGGGCCGAAGATCTCCTCGCGAGCAACTGTCATGTCCGGACGCACGCCCTCAAAGATGGTCGGCCCCAGGAAGCATCCGCCAGCAGCCGGATTCTCCCGGCCATCCAACACAAGGTGCGCCCCCTCTTCGACACCACGCGCTATAGCACCACTGATGCGCTCGCGGGCGCGCTCTGAGATCACTGGTCCCACGTCGGTGCCCTCCTCCAAGCCGTTCCCAACACGCAGGGCCTTAGCGGCGTCTCGAAGGGCTGCCACGAAGCGCTCGTGGACATTACCCACGGTGATGATCAGTGAGCCAGCCAGACAGCGCTGTCCGGCCGATCCGAAGCACGAACCTATGACGTTGGCAATTGTCTTGTCCAGCACAGCATCGGGCATGATGACGAGCACGTTCTTAGCCCCACCTTGAGCCTGAACACGCTTGCCACGTGCCGCTGCCCGCGCATACACCGCCTTCGCTACCGGGGTCGACCCAACAAAAGAAACACCGCGCACCAGAGGATGGTCGATGAGCGCTTCTACGGTTTCACGACTTCCGTGGACGAGGTTGAGCACCCCAGGAGGAAACCCTACATCTTCGAGCAACTCGAAAACACAGGCCATCGCGAGCGGCACCTGTTCTGAGGGCTTGACGATGAAAGTGTTCCCCGTGGCGATGGCATAAGGCCAGAACCAGAACGGCACCATGATCGGGAAGTTGAACGGGCAGATAGCCGCGAACACGCCAAGCGGCTGGCGAATCACTTCTTCATCAATGCCCCGAGCAGCGCCATCTTCCAGACCGTAGCCCATCATCAGCGATGGAATCCCGGCCGCCACCTCCACGTTCTCAATGGCCCGGCGCACGGAGCCACGCGCATCGTCGAGCGTCTTGCCGTGCTCCTCCGTAACGAGATGCGCAAGCTCATTGAAGTGAGCTTCCATCCGGTCGCGCACTGCAAACAAGATGCGGCCCCGCTCGACCGGCGGAGTGGCCCGCCAGGCAGGGAAGGCGGCGTAGGCAGCCTGCACTGCGACGTCGACATCGTGCGCATTCGAGAGCGGGACGTGTGCGAGCACCGCCCCGGTGGCCGGGTTCGTCACTGGGAGCGACTCTGCAGCACTTGATCTCGACCACTGGCCTCCGACGAAGTTCTGAATGCTCCGCACAGCCTCTGCAGCGTGCTGTTCGATGACAGTTTCCACAGTGATCTGCTCCTCACTACTGGACTCTCAGAGTTGGTCAGAAATCGCGAGAGAATCGGTAGCTCAGTAGAGGTAGGATAGCAGACTGTCTACACCCTATCGCGGCGGTCTGCTGAGAGGAATGCTCTGATGATCGATCCTGGCCTCGCTGAACGCGTTGTCCTGATTACTGGTGCCAACCACGGCATCGGAGCGGCTACGGCTCGCGCCTTCGCAGCACAAGCGTGTCGCGTCTTCATTGCCTATTATCGTGCGCCCTGTCCCTACTCGCCTGAGGAGCTAGCCCAGGCGCGGGAGGCGGGAATCGGCGGTGACATCCTCTACCGTGCCCACCAGGAGCAGTCCCCCGAGCCGCTTGTCGACGAGATTCGCTCGCGCGGGGGTATCGCTACCGCTTTCGAGATGGATCTCGCCGATCCCGAGAACATTCCGCGCCTCTTCGACCACTGCGAGATCGAGCTGGGACCGGTCGAGATCCTTGTCGCCAACCACACCCACTGCACCCCTGAAACCTTCGACCCTGCTCTCGTCACTGGGCGCGTCCATTTGACCAGCGCCGAAGGCATCGACCTCCACTTCGCTATCAACGCTCGGGCTTGCGCTTTGCTGATGGTCGAGTATCTCAAGCGCCACCTAGCTCGAGGATCGACCTGGGGGCGCATCATCAACCTAAGCACCGACGCGGCGCACGCTCACGTCGCCAACGTCAGTTACGCCGCGAGTAAGCACGCGATCGAATCCTATAGCCGCTCGGCCGCGGTCGAGCTCGGTAAGTACGGCATCACCATCAATGTCGTCGCCCCCGGCCCGATCCAGACGGGCTACATCATCCCCGAGGTCGAGGACGAGATCGCCCGAGACACACCCCTGCGTCGCGTCGGTCAGCCCGACGACGTCGCCGACGTGATCGTCTTCCTTGCCTCACACCAGGCGAGATGGCTAACCGGTCAGTTGCTGTACACCGGCGGGGGGTGGCGGATCCCCCAGTGATCCTGGCGAGAGCAATAATGATTGGCAGGACACGTCGGTAGAAGGGCACCGAAGCCTCCTCAGGAGAGGAGCCTCAGTAACTGGCAAAGGCGCCAGCATGGCTACGCCCTTGACAGGCAGCGCGGTAGAGTGTATAGTACATCTGTTCTAGAAGACTAGGGACGGCTGACCCCGCGGTGCGCCACTCGCACTGGTCGAGGCGCGTTGCCCTCCGTGCGGATCGGATCAGCGCGCGCCCTGCCGGTGGCTGCAGAGGGTGGTCCTCCAGGGTCGAGAGAGGTCGTCGCTCCGCACGGAACTCTTCCGGCGGACAGTAGAAAGGCAGAACCTATCCATGGTCACCATCCCCTCCACCGACCGCTCCAAGGCACTCGAGCTCGCTTTGTCCCAGATCGAGCGACAATTCGGCAAGGGTGCGATTATGCGCCTGGGCGACCCCTCCATGCGCGCCCAGGTCGAGGTGATCCCTACAGGAGCACTCTCTGTCGACCTTGCCCTGGGCATTGGCGGCGTTCCCCGTGGCCGCATCGTCGAGATCTATGGTCCCGAGTCATCTGGCAAGACGACCCTCGCCCAGACCATCATCGCTCAGGCCCAGAAGCTGGGAGGCGTGGTCGCCTACATCGACGCTGAGCACGCCCTCGACCCCACCTACGCTGAGCGCTGTGGCATCAACGTGCAGGAAATGCTCATTTCTCAACCAGATACAGGGGAGCAGGCGCTCGAAATCTGCGACATGCTCGTGCGCTCAGGCAGTGTCGATGTTATCGTAATCGACTCCGTGGCTGCCCTCGTTCCACGCGCCGAGATCGAAGGCGAGATGGGCGACAGTCACGTCGGTGTCCAGGCCCGCCTCATGTCGCAAGCCTTGCGTAAGCTGACCGGCGCCATTTCTCGCTCGCGCGCCGTCGTCATCTTCATCAATCAGCTGCGCGACAAGATTGGCGTCATGTTCGGCAATCCCGAGACGACAACAGGCGGCAAAGCGCTCAAGTTCTACGCGTCGATTCGCCTCGATATCCGGCGTGTCGAGACCTTGAAGCAAGGGAACGACGTTGTCGGCATGCGCGCCAAGGTGAAGGTGGTCAAGAATAAGGTGGCACCTCCCTTCCGTGCCGCCGAGTTCGACATCATGTTCAACGAAGAGGGTGTCATTTCACGGCCCGGCTGCCTGCTCGATCTCGGTCTCGACCAGGGTATCGTCAAGAAGAGTGGTGCCTGGTTCCAATATGAAGAGACGCGCCTTGGTCAGGGACGTGAGAACGCCAAGATCTTCCTCCGCGAGCATCCGGACATCTGCGACCATATCGAGCAGCGCATCCGCCAGCAAGGGAAAGTGCCACTCACGGCAGCTACCGACGACGAGGCCGAGCCGGAGCTGTAGCGCCGCCAGGATCAGACGTCGAGCTGGACCATCCGCCCCCCTTCCGCGCTCTCGCGGCAGGCCAAGGCAAGCCGCAGTGTCTGCAGTGCGTCAGCGTAGGACACGAGCAGGGCGCTCTCATCTTCCCTGCGCACCGCTTCGAGGAAGCGTGCTACGGCGGTGAACAGTGGCGGCTGTTCGATGTGCCACGTCTGCACACCACTCTCATCGACGACCTGCAGCGTCGCGCCCGTAAAGCGCACCAGGAGCGGGCCCTCAGCGACCACGTCGAGCGCAAGATGGCCAGGAATCGGCAGCGGCATTGCTTGCGTCGTGCTAAGCGTCCCCGTCCCACCTGATGCCAGTTGAAAAGCCACCGCCACGCTATCGTAGCTCGCCCAATCGATCTGATCGTGCCAGAACACCCGACCTTGAAAGGCAGAAATGGCAACGACCTCATCGACAAGAAAGCGCACCAGATCAAGAAGGTGGAATCCCTCTTCAAACAGTGGCCCACCAGTAAGGGCATCGTCCCATGCTTCTCTGGAAGCAGGTACACCTCTGTAGAGATGCGCGTGGACGGTGGAGATGGCCCGACCCTCTAGCGCTTGGTACATTGGCAGAACCAAATCGCTGTAACGGTGCTGAAGCCCCACGTGGACGATGCGCTCACTGGCCGCCGCTGCCTCGGCAATGCGCGTAGCGAGCGGAAGCGTGAGTGCAGGTGGTTTCTCCAGGTACACGTGCCGTCGCTCTTGGAGCGCGGTCAACGCCTGCTCAGCGTGGAGAGAAGAAGGCGTAGCAATGAAGACAGCATCGAGATCAACGAAGATGAGCATGCTCTGCCACAGGGTGTAGTAGCGCGCATCGAAGCGCTCAGCAAGCGCGCGAGACCGCTCCTCTGCGGCATCACACACAGCCACGATGGTGCAGTTCGGCACCCGCGTTATCGCCTCGGCAAGCGCCTGCCCTTGCCGGCCGGCTCCAAGTAAACCGATCCGCAGCGGCCGCGGGGGCTCTTCCGCCGCAAGCGCCTCTTCCACCGTGGCGACCGGAGCTACCGGCTCTTCGAGGGCCGGGGAGCTCGATGCCGTCACTGGCGACTCTTCACTTACGCTCGCTTCCGTCACCGCCCCAGATGCTCCTGCAGCCAGGCCCGGCTCACGTGCGCGCTCTCCACCGGTTCAATGAGGGAGCGGTCTTGCTCTACCATGATCCAGCCATCGTAGTTGTACGGCTCTAGCGCCGCAAGACAGGCATCGAGGTCGATGGCGCCTCGTCCCAATTCGCAGAAGCCGCCGATCTCCATGCACTGGCCCTGAGTCATGTGCTCGCGACGCGCCCGGTCGATTGCAGCAGCATCCGCATCCTTGAAGTGCATGTAGCGGATGCGCTGCGCGTAGTCACGGTAGACCGGTACAGGATCAGCGCCACCATAGAACAGATGCCCCGTGTCTGGTGCCAGTGCGAGCAGCGCCTGATCCACCAGCGCCATCAAACGGTCGAGCTCTTCACGCGTCTCCACAAAAGTGCCGACGTGATTGTGGAAGGCCGCCATGATACCGATCTCACGGCAACCCTCGCCCAGCCGCTTCATCGAATCGGCGAAGGTCTGCCACCCCTGAGCATCGAGCCCATCCGGGCGGTGACCATCAGGGTAGAAGCCGGGGGAGAGCCGGCGCTGCTCATTACCGCCACCGGCGACACACAGCACATCACCACCGAGCGCTTTGACGAACCGCGCAAGCTTGAGTCCCTGCTCCACAGCAGCCTCAGCACGCTCGGGATCGTGGTAGGCGCCACCAGCGTAGGTAGACGCATGCTGCAAGCCGCGTGTGCGGAGCAGCGCTCGGTAGCTCTCGGGATCGTTAAGGTACGCCCTACCGCCTTCGGTTCCTTCATAGCGCTCGCGGGCAATATCGTCCAGAATGCTGTCAATCGGCGCATCGCGCCAGGCAATGGGATGACAACCCAATCGGACACGGGGCAGTGTGACCATGGAGACTCGTTCCGCCTCTCTACAACTCCGCCAGCACAACCGCTCGGATTGTACGGCAAGCCTGCTCCGCTTCGACGTATAGTGAACGCAGAAAGGACTGCGAGCGATGGCAAGCACGCTGACGCACGACGGTGGAGCGTCCCTTACAGGCACGGAGAAGGCGGAGCTCGTCCAGCGCATGTTCAACCGGATCGTGCCAGAGTATGATCTCATGAACCGCCTAATGACCGGTGGCATGGATGTCCGCTGGCGCAAGCTGGCTGCGAAGCTCGCTCAACCACTCGGCGCACGCGCGCTCGACATCGCAACGGGCACTGGCGACCTGGCCCTCGAACTCTGGCATCAGGGAGCCCTCGAAGTTGTTGCTGGTGACTTCGCGAGCAACATGCTCCAGGTCGCCCAGAGAAAGCTCCCCAGCATCATTCCTCTTGTGCTTGCCGACGCGCAGCATTTGCCCTTTGCCGATGCGAGCTTCGATCGCGTCACGAACGCCTTCCTTCTACGCAACCTCTCCGATCTCGATGCCGGCCTGTGCGAGATGCGTCGCGTTCTCCGGCCAGGCGGCCGTCTTGTCTGTCTGGAAATCACCCGCCCGCAGCCCGGTCTGTTTACGCACCTCTTCAACTTCTACTTCTATCGCTTCGTCCCCGCGCTTGGTGGCGCGATCACCGGCCAGCGGATCGCCTATCGCTACCTGCCGCATTCCCTCACGACGTTTCCTCGCGCACCAGAGCTTGCCGAGCGCCTGAAGCAAGCGAGGTTCACGGCAGTGCGCTACTACCCTTTAGGGCTTGGCACCATAGCCATTCACGTCGCACTCGTCTAGCGGCATCCACACTGTCTCGCTGCACGAGCCTTCGCTGCTCCCTTGACAGAGGGCAATTGGCACTGTAGATTGACGCTATGTGCGAGTGTTCCTTTGCAACACCTGTACATCTGTACAATTGATGTAATGCAACAGGTGGAGGAAGGTGAGCGTTCAGTGGCTAGTGTACCTATCTATGTCGTCATCGCGGCATTCCTCGCCTCCGCAGTCGAGATGGTTGAAGCACTCACCATTGTGCTCGCCGTCGGGGTCACGAGGAGCTGGCGATCAACCAACCTCGGTGTTGCAGCCGCCTTGCTGGCACTCGGCGTGACCGTGGCAGTGCTCGGGCCCGCCGTCGCCCTCATTCCAATTGATGTGCTGCGCATCGTTGTCGGCGCCCTGCTGCTCATCTTCGGCCTCCAGTGGCTGCGCAAGGCCGTGCTTCGGGCAAGCGGCTATAAAGCTCTCCACGACGAAGCAGCAATCTTCCAGAAGGAGATCAAAGCTGCACAGGCTGCCGGCATCGGTACTCGCAACGGCATCGACTGGTACTCCTTCACTATTTCTTTCAAAGGGGTCTTTCTCGAAGGGATGGAGGTGATCTTCATTGTGATCACCTTTGGCAGCGCCGCCCACAGTATCGGTCTTGCTGCCGTCGGAGCTGCTGCTGCCGTCATTATCGTCGGCGCTGCCGGTGTGCTCGTCCACCAGCCACTGAGCCAGGTTCCAGAAAACTGGCTGAAGTTCGCTGTTGGTCTGCTTCTCACCACGTTCGGTACCTTCTGGGGTGCTGAGGGAGCTGGTGTGCAGTGGCCCGCCCAAGATGCAGCCTTGTTAGGAATCCTGGCCTTCCTCATTATCTGTTCCTCGGCCCTCGTCTCGATATTGCGGCGGCAGCGGGAGAGCAGCCAGCTCGCGACAGCAGTCAGCCACTAGATAGGCGGGCGGAGCGCAATGAACTACGTCGCAGGCTTCTTTGCCTTCTGGTACGACTTCATCGTTGGCGACGACTGGACGGTCGCAGCAGGTGTGCTCGTCGCTCTCCTTATCACGGCACTGCTAGTGCACGCACAGATCACCGCCTGGTGGCTCATGCCGCTTGCAGTCCTCTTGCTGATGACGTCCTCGCTCTGGCGCGCCACGCACGCGAAATAGCCGGAAGCAGCGTGTGGATCCTGGATGCTGGTAGGCGATGGCGATAGATTCGTACTCATTCAACGCGTGCCCTATCCCTCAGCATAGGCCCGCGGTGGACGAAGAGTTCTTGATGCTGAGAACTGCTCTCCTCTACTACGCCGTCGCCCTCCACGGAAGATCTCGCAAGAGGCGCCGCTGCACCTTGCCTGATGCTGTTCTTGGCAACTGGCTCACGATCATCACTTCTACTGGAACTTTGTAACGACCGAGCCGGGCGGCACAGAAGTCAATGAGATCATCAGCCGGGGTGAGCGCTGCTGCTGCTCGCAGCACGATCGCAGCAACCGGGACCTGCCCCCAGCGCGCGCTCGTCAGGCCGGTCACACCTGCTTCCGCGACGGCCGGATGGCTGAGCAGCACAGCTTCAACCTCGGCTGGCGCGACGTTCTCTCCACCGGAGATAATGAGATCGTCGCGGCGGTCACTTACATAGAGATAGCCTTCCGCGTCAATCCAGCCGAGATCGCCCGTGTGCAGCCACTCACCCGGCTGGCGCCACTCGATGCCGTTGACACTGAGATAGCCCGGGGAGATTGACGGTCCACGCAGCCAGATCTCACCGGTTTCACCGCTCGTCGCTTCTCGCCCATCAACGCACACACTGAGCTGTACTGGGAACAGCGGCTTTCCCGCTGCACCGAGCTTACGCAGCGCCTCGGACGGCGCAAGCGTCACAGCCTGCGAGCCAGACTCTGTCAGCCCATAGGTCTGCACCACGGGGATGCCATGGGCAGCACAGCGCTCGAGCAGAGGCCGCGGCGCCGGGCCGCCACCGAGCAACACGCAGCGCAGCGATGGAGGATAGGGGCAGTCTTCGCGCTGATCGAGCATGCGGCTCAGCATCGCCGCCACCACTGAGACCATCGTGACCCCCTCCTCATCGATGGCCCGGTTGACGCCGGCAGGATCGAAGCGGCGATGAACTATTGCCGTGCAGCCATAGAGCACAGAACGGAGGAAGATCGCCATACCACCCACGTGGAATGCTGGGAGCATGGCAAGGAGGCAGTCGTCATCACGCAGACCGAGATTGAGCGCTGAACCGAGTGCATTCCACCAATGATTGCCATAGGTCAGCACAGCGCCCTTCGGTGTGCCGGTCGTCCCCGATGTGTAGACAATACTGTGCACAGCGTTGAGGTCCACCTCCGTGAGCAGCACCATCTCATGCTCTGGAGCAGCGGCAACACTCGGAAACGGGGTGCCATCTTCGACAGCGAGCACCAGGAGCTCAGGAATGCCTGCCGCAACCGCCATTGCTAGCTCGCCCGTCGAGCGGTCGATAAGCAGGAGATGCGCACCACAGTGGCGGACCTGCCATTGCAGCTCAGCCGGCGTGAGCCGCCAGTTGAGTGGAACCAGTACCGCACCAAGCCAGGAGAGCGCGTGGAGCGCCTGGACGAACGGCGCACCGTTGCGGAGCAGCACAGACACGCGAGCGCCGGGGCTCACCGCGAAGCCAGCCAGTTGTCGGGCGAGGTGGTCACAATCATCGAGCAGCTGTGACCAGGTCCACTCTCCTTCCGGCGCACGGAGCGCAAGGCTCTGCGGGGAAAGCGCCGCGCGCCGGGCAAGCCATTGCGGCAACCAGGAGGCTGAAGAAGCAAGCCACATCACGCATCCCCATCCCAACAACCGGTGGCGACTGCATAGCGCTCCAGGCTCTGCCGGTCGATGACCACGCCCAGTCCCGGTGATCGAGGCACGAGCAACTCGCCAGATTCCAGGAGCGGGCGACTTCGCACTAGATCACTCTGGAGATGTCCTGCCGTCGCCAGACCACAGGCAAAGGGAAGCTCAGGCAGCGCAGCGGCAGTGGCCAGGCACGCTGCGAGCCCAACACCTGTCTCGAAGGATGAGGTCACAATGCTTGCCACATTCGCCCGCGCTGCTAGTGCTGCCAGCGCGAGAGTCGCGCCAATCCCTCCAAGCACCGTTGGCTTGAGCACGAGCGCGGTCACGGCACCGCGGGCGAGAAGCGCACGGGCGCGCCGTGGATCATCAACCGACTCGTCAGCCGCGAGTGGCAGAGGAATCGCCTCATGCACGTGCGTGAATCCGTCGATATCCTCCGTCCTGACCGGCTGCTCAACGAGCTCAATCCTTTGCTCTGCCAGTTCTCTCAGCACGGCAATCGCCTCCGCCGGCGTCCAGGCACCATTAGCATCGAGACGGAGTCGGGCTCCGCAGCCGATCGCACTGCGGACAGCCTTCACCCGCTCGACTTCTGCCTCCTGATCCACCGCGACCCCCACCTTGAGCTTGAGCGTACGGAAGCCCGCATCCACAGCTACCCTCGCCTCTTGGACGGCGTCCTCCGTAGCGGCGTCGCTGGCAACGGCGTTCACGGTGACCCTGCGATGCGAGAAGGGCGTGAGCAGCGCCGCAAGAGGGTGGCCGCGTTCCTGGGCGAGCGTATCCAGCACAGCGGTCTCCACGGCAAAAGCGAGCGAAGGGGGCAGCAAGCGGAGCGTCTCGTGCCACGCGCTCGACGCGATGGTGCCTGCTTCGTCAGTGGTAACAGCGCGGTCGCCGAGCAAGTGCCGAACGACTGCCCCCGTACGCGGCAGCGCTTGCCACACCTGCGCCATACCCTGCCCGAACAGCTCGAGTGGGGCCGCCTCCCCCCATCCGAGCCGTCCACTCGCCGTCTCGATGCAGAGCAGTGCCCCTTCGCGCACTTCGAGAACACCGCGCGCCGTCGTCACACCTCTCTGCAGCGGCACACGATAACGCCACCAGCGCAGCTTCCGCAATCGCATCAGAGAAAGCTTCCTGCGAGGAGCAGACCGAAGAGGAGATGGAGCCGTCCTGTTGCTC
>JAMCTA010000064.1 GCA_023381895.1 Chloroflexota bacterium | reverse complement strand
TGAGCTGACACCCGAGGGCGCGGCGTCGCTGGTGGTCGAGCACCTGATCAATCGCACTCGTGCTCGAAAAAGCCGGATGAAGCGTTCTCCCCAGCATCCAAACACATCCTAATGTGACATTGCCAAGTTAGCCACGCGTATGAAACCATCGACATCCGCTGACGACAAGAAAGGCGCGTGTTGCACGATGCGTTCGAGCGGCCAATCCCACCACCGAATCCGCAGCAAATCGCGCACTTGCTCATCCTTGAACCGCATGCTCACTACTGCGGCCGGGTTCCCTACTACCACCGCATACGGCGGCACCGCCTTAGCAACCACTGAGTGAGCGCCGATAACTGCACCGTCTCCCACCTCTACACCCGACAGGATCACGGCCCCCCGCCCAATCCACACGTCCGAGCCAATGACTACGTCGCCCTTGGAGATATGGCAATCGCTCGGGGAGACGCCCGAAAGGTTCAACTTCGCGTGCAGAGGATATGTCGTGACCCAATCCAGCCGGTGGTCTCCGCCCGCGATGACTGTGACGCCAGTAGCTATCGAGCAGAATTTTCCGATAACGACCCTGGTGCCACCATCCCAGCGGACAATCCGCGGCCGCCCGTAGGTGTGTTCTCCCACCACTAGCAACGGGTCCTCCAGCGACTCATCTGGCAAGTACTTCTGTTGGTTTACATGCTGGACAAGCCTCTGAGCACGGCGAAAGGTGGCCGGAGACCAGAACACCAAGCTCTTGGTGACCTTAACGACAGCCACGAGCCACGTCCAGAACTTCCGAATCAGAGTGAACTGCACCGACTCGTTCTCGACCATAAGGCCCTCCATTGCACCCTTTCCTCGGCTCAGCATGTCCACTTCTTAAACGGGACCACCGCCGAGGCGGACCGAGATCCCCCGAAGCACTCCCTGCCGCAGCGCCATCATGCAGGCAAGCGTGAGCAGCCCGAAAGCCAATGGAACCCTCGCGGACAACGGCAGGGACTGTGGTGTCAGCCATCCGGCTGCAGCACCCACCGCGAGAAAAGATGTTGGCAACAGGACGTCACCCATCGCGAATGGATACGGCATGGCCTTTTGAAGAACATACCAGTGATAGCTCAAGCCAACAACAGCGGCCAAGAGCATAGATGCGGCAAGGCCGGATGCTCCGCCACCAGCGCCAAGCCATACAATAGGCACCGTTGACACCGCATAGCACGTCGATAGCCACGCCAACCAGCGCTGTCTGTCTCGGGCAGCCAGCACCGTGCCCACCAAGGAGTAAACCGCGAATAGGACCGTGTACCAGCACTGGAAGGCCACCGAGTCGGCGGCGGGCAGATAGGCAGAACCGAAGAAGAACAGAGCGAGTTCACTCCGAAGAAGCCCGACTGTCGTTGCGCCGACTGATCCCAGCAGAGCGATCCCAAGCAGCGCGCGCCGAACAGTCACAACGAACTGTTCGTCATCGTTACCGCTGGTTCTAGAGAGCCCTGGATAGAGCGCTGTCAAAGCAGTGAGGAGTAGCATCTGCATCGGATAGATGAGACGGTACCCAGCGTTATATAAGCCCACTTCGGCTCCGCCTGATCGCTCCATCAATAGCAGGATAGGCACCTGGTTCGTTGCAGCAGCGAGGAGAGCCAACCAGTAGAAAGGTACGCTCTGCCTCAACAAACCCAGCCCCTGTGATCTGAGCCATGCTGCCTGGCCTCCCTGCCGCATCGGTTGACCGTGCAGCCGAATGCACCCGCTGCTATACGTGACGACCAAGTATGCCGCCGACTTGAGAAACTGAACTAGGGCGAAGCCAATTGTCACGTTTAGTGTCACCAGCCAGCTGCTCGGGAATCCCCACGTCACTCCGGCCCATACTGCCGCACCAACCAGGTTAATGCCTGCAGAGAATTCCATGCGCTCAAGGCCGAAGAACACGCTCTCCACCAGGTCCCAGGCCATCAGAGCCACCAACAGGCCTACGGTGACGCCACCATAAGTGGAAACCAAATGGTCTGGGCTGACCAGTGAATACAGCATGACACCGGCTCCTGCCATGATGAGCATCCCCGCACGCATCAAGGCCGAAGCGCTGAGTATCAAACCGCTCCACTCTGGCTGTCGGGCACACTGCCGGATAATCACGTTGCGCAACCCCAACCCAGCCACCACCGCTCCTAGTCCAGCGACGGTCTGCACAAGGTTGTAGAGCCCGTAGCCCTCAGGCGACAGCACGCGGGCAACCCGAATGGTAGCCAACATCCCCAGCGCCTGGCCGCCAACGCTCGAGAGCACAAGCAGGGACCAGTTTCGAGTGAACTTGTCTGGGATAACGGACAGGAGCTTACCCGCCAATAGCATCGCTACCTGCAAGCATCTGCCCTGGGCCGACTTCACGATGCCTTCCTCTGCTAAAGCATCCCGCGCACTCGGTCACGAACCCTGGTCGGCTCAACGACATGACTACACCAAGGACTATCCACCCGATTTGGGTGAACTGCCCAGGCCAACTCGCATCAAGCCACGACCCCAGCACAAGAGCGAGCAGGGCCAGAAGCCCACTGCTCTCCAGCACTTCGCTCTCGCGCGTCCCCCGCAGCCGGGTTCGCAACAGTTTCACGCATACCATCACTAGGAAGGCCAGGAACGCGGCCAACCCTAACGGGCCCGAGACTATGCCCACCTCAACGAAGACATTTGCTATGTCTAGTATGGGCCATGCACCTCCTACTGAGACATCCCCATAGCCAAAGGGGGGAGCGCTGGCTATTATCTCAAAGCCGGTCTGGACCAGATCAACTCTATAGTCCCAGTTGCCCAACTGTTGGCTCTGCACGTGCGATGGTGCGTTTCCAACGAGGGTCAGCAGAAAATCGCTCCAAAAGGCACCCGTGTCCTCCATAGCACCGGCGACAAGCCAGAGTAGAGTCGCCGCCGGAACAATCCCGACGAGCACTCTCCAGCGCATCTTCCCGCTGGCAAAGACGACAAAGATGAGAAGGGCGACTACACTACTGATCATCGAGCCCCGCGCCATCGGCAGCAAAGAGGTCACAAAGAGTAGACCCGCCGCGAAGTATCCCCATCCCCGTTTAGCTGCGGGAGACATGCCCGTGAGCACAAGAAGCGCAAGTCCGGCAAAGGCCAAGTAGAACCCCAAAAAGATAGACTCACCGAGGGTCGCCTGGACCCGCAGCATGTCAGCCCGCAGCGTAGGCACCCACACGTTTTCGCTAGTGCCGCTTGAGACGGTGCGAAACCACTTCCATGCGGCTGGAGCCTGCGTACTGTATTCGTAGGCCGTCAGGAGCGCCACGCCAAGCGCGGGCCAAGCCAGCCACTTCAAGAGAAACTGGATCCCCTCTGCGCCTTCGGCGACCCGTAGAGCAAGAGCAAAGGGAAGCCAAAAATCGAGCACGTTAAAGGCAGTGCCTCTCACGCCCGCGGAGAAACTGCCCTGCTCGAAACCCGACACAGACCACATGCAGATCATCAGCCCAACCATCAACTCCACCCGCAACCGCTCGAAGCGCAGCTGTCGGCGGTGTAGCCCGCCCGCAGTCTCGATGATTATCCCCAGCGCAATACCGGCAGCAACGACCCGTTGAATCGACAGGTTGTTGAAGGGCACCAGGTAAAGCGGGGCCCAATAAAAGGGGAACGCCGGTAACGCGAGCAGGTAAAGGACTGCGGCCGCACGCTTGGAGGCAAGGTACAGAGCAGCTGTGGCCAGCCAGACAACTGGAATAAGAAACGCCATTCAGGCCTAATACTCCTGGAGAGTGTCCTTCCAGCACAAGAGGTGAAAAGCCAATTGAGGTCTACGGAGCACCGCAGGTTGGCTCACCGTCATCGCGATTTGAAAAAACGCGTCCAACCGTCGCCTAATGTACCCACGAGGGCCGGCGAACCCTCTCCAGCCGCTCCAGCCGGCAACACGGTATCCCAGGCTCTCGAACTCCTCTGGACTCCAGGCGCTTAGATGCTCCATCCAGGGATTTGCCGCCACCACGCGCCGGTCCTGCACTACGTAACCATTCGGTACCAGAACGACCACGCGCTGTCGGGCGATCCTTTCCATTTCGCGGAGCAGGATCGCACCGTCTGACTTATCGAAGTGTTCGATGAGGTCAAGAGCCACAACGGTATCAACAGACTTCTCACGGAACACTCTTCCGATAGTCGCGGCGTCGGCGCAGACTAGCGCCCAGTACTTCTCTTTTGAAGCCGCCTTGTGCAGCGACCCGGTGTCGATATCCACACCAATCCAACGCAGTCTACCAAACGGTAACTGGCTTCCGGGCCCGCATCCTAAGTCGAGGCCCGTTTCGGCACATACAAGACCTGCCAGGGTTTCGGGAAATCTTGCCCACAACATGGTCCGGGAGGGCAACCGGTTAATGATTACCTTTCGCAACACCGCGTTTGCTGCCCTGCAGACGACATCCTCAACCGCTGACAACCGTCTCACCTAAGCACGTATCCAAAAGAAAGGCATCGCGATCAAGCTACCTGTAGTAGTTGCACTGGATGGGGCGCAAGCTCGTCGAAGAAGCGACGGGCCGTGTTGGTGAGTTCATTGATGTTGCCTGACAGCC
>JAMCTA010000067.1:2673-4638 GCA_023381895.1 Chloroflexota bacterium | reverse complement strand
GGAGGTGTCCTCGATGCCGGGAGTGTTCCAGCTCTCCATGGATCAGCTCGCTGCCGAGGCGGATGAGCTGCTAGCCCTCGGGGTCCCGGCGGTCATGGTGTTTGGCCTGCCCGCGGTGAAGGACGACATCGGTACGGAGAACTTCGCCGCTGATGGCATCGTTCAGCAAGCCATCGCTGCGCTGAAGACCGCCCATCCGGATCTCTTGATATTCACCGACGTGTGCCTGTGCGAGTATACGTCCCACGGGCACTGCGGGCTCATACGCGATGGCGCGATCGACAATGATGCAACGCTCGAGGTGCTTCAGCGCGTTGCTCTCTCCCACGTCTGTGCTGGAGCCGATGTTGTCGCCCCAAGCGGCATGATGGATGGTGCTGTTGCGGCGATCCGTTCAGCGCTCGACGGGGCACAGCGCACCGACGTAGCTATTCTCGCGTATGCCGTGAAGTTTGCGAGCGGCTTCTATGGCCCCTTTCGGGATGCGGCTGGGAGCGCACCACAATTCGGGGACCGCCGGAGCTACCAGATGGATCCGGCGAATGGCCGTGAGGCGCTGCGCGAGGCCACTCTCGACGTTGAAGAGGGTGCAGACATGGTGATGGTCAAGCCGGCTCTCGCCTACCTCGACGTCATCCGTGCAGTGCGCCCTTCGGTGCCGGTGCCGCTTGCGGCCTACAATGTGAGTGGCGAATACAGTATGGTCAAGGCTGCGGCCAGAAACGGCTGGATCGATGAGCGCTCAGTCGTGTTGGAAATCTTGACTGGCATCAAACGAGCAGGGGCAGACGTCATTCTGAGCTATCACGCCAAGGATGTCGCCCGGTGGTTACGAGAAGGATGAGGCGATATGACAGAAGGTGCACCCTCGGAGAACAACGGGCAGACTGCAGGTCACCAGTCTGCGGACAGCACACCGTCCTCGCGACAGTGCGTCAAGTACTCCTTCTATCGCGTGGACCCAGCCTTCCGGCGGCTGCCAGAGGTGAAACAGCGTGACCTTAAGCTCGAGTTCATCGGCACGATTCGGAGCTTCAATCGCCGGATGCTACTGCGCTCGTACAGCCTGTTCGGGCTGCGTGGCGACGTCGACTTCATGCTCTGGCAGGTTGCGGAGGATGTCGAGTCCTTCAACGCACTGGCAATGGCGATCTTCTCGACCGACATGGGCCCGTATCTGCACACGCCCCATTCGTTTCTTGCCATGACGCGCAAGAGCCAGTACGACATCGGGGTGCCCGGCGCAGAAGAAGCGGACCGCCTCATCATTCAGCCAGGCGACGCCAAGTATCTGTTCGTCTACCCGTTCGTGAAGACGCGCGCCTGGTACGCCCTGTCGCTGGAAGACCGGCAGCGCATGATGACTGAGCACATTCGGGTAGGCCGGAAGTACCCTCAGATCAAGCTCAACACGACCTACAGCTTTGGTTTGGACGACCAGGAGTTTGTGGTAGCATTCGAAGGGAACCGTCTCTCGGATTTCCTCGATCTGGTCATGGACCTGCGGGAGACAGAGGCGAGCCGTTACACCCTTCGAGACACGCCGACCTTCACGTGCATCAACATGGGGCTGGCGGAGACGCTCGATAGCATCGGTGGGGTGCAAGCCGCCGCTCTGGCCGGCCCCGACACCACGGTCCATACAGGCTGGGTACAGGCGTTGCCACTCCAAGAGCTGCCGCCAGGAACGTCGACGAAGGTCTACCTTGGGACGCAGTTAGTAGCCCTCTTCAATGTGGCTGGCCAGCTCTATGCGATCAGCAACCGCTGTCCGCACGCCCGGGGACCACTCTGCGAGGGCAAGGTGGATGATGACAGTGAGCATCCGAGTGTCCTGTGCCCGTGGCATCATGCCCTCTTCGACCTCGAGACCGGTGAGGCGCTGGCAGGACCCGTGCGCACGCCTGTCCTCACCTTCGCCGTGCGTGTGGGAGACGACGGCTATGTCTACGTGGCCGAGCGCTC
>JAMCTA010000067.1:0-2663 GCA_023381895.1 Chloroflexota bacterium | reverse complement strand
GGGTAGCAGTCGTCTCCTTGATGCCTGTAGAGCATTACCGGTCGATGCAACTCCAGTGTGGTTCATGCGGCAGGCGGGGCGCTATCTGCCCCGCTATCAGGCCCTGCGCCAGCGCGTCTCGATGCTCGAAGCGTTGCGTAGCCCTGAGCTTGCTGCTGAGATCACCCTGCTGCCTTTCGAGGTGCTTGACGTGGACGCTGCTATCCTCTTCTCGGACATCATGACGCCCTTGCTTGGCATGGGTATGGCACTTGACTTCATCGAGGGTGAGGGCCCGCGCATCTTCAGCCCTGTACGCACGGAGGAGAGCGTAGCAGCGCTCCGCACGCTTCCAGCAGAAGAGGCAACACCGTACGTGTTCGAGACGATCCATCTGGCTATTCCCCAGCTTGCCGCGCGTGGCGTGCCGCTCATCGGCTTTGCCGGCGCTCCCTTCACCCTGGCCAGCTATGCCATTGAAGGAGGCAGCTCCCGAAACTACGAGAGCACGAAGGGGATGATGTGGTCGGAACCAGCGCTGTGGCGTCAGCTCATGGGGAAGCTGGTCACCTGTCTTGCGGACTATCTCACCGCTCAGGTGCGTGCGGGAGCCTCCGTGCTGCAAGTGTTCGACTCCTGGGCAGGGGCGCTCAGTCCACAAGACTACGAGTGCAATGTCGCTCCGTTTAATCGCGTGCTGATCCAGACGGTGCAGGAGGCTGCAGGCGTACCGGTCATCTACTTCAGCACCGGCACCTCGGCATACCTAGACCACGTCGCTTCGCTTGGCAGCGACGTGGTGGGTGTGGACTGGCGCATCGCCCTTGGGCGTGCCCGTCGTGAGCTCGGAGTGAGCCGGCCTGTGCAAGGAAACCTCGATCCTGTGGCGCTCAGCGCCGATTGGGGAACAGTGCGTGTCGCTACCGATCGTGTCCTGGCGCAGGTTGACGGGCAGACAGGACACATTTTCAACCTCGGACACGGCATCCTCCCCGGCACCCCTGTTGATACTGTCCGACGGCTCGTAGACTACGTGCACGAGCGGAGTGCCCGCTAGAAAGGAGCACACCAAGTGCGCATCGCCATCGTGGGTGGAGGCATTACCGGCCTTGCTGCAGCGTGGGAGCTGCAACAACACGGCGTTCCCTACGTGCTTCTTGAAGCGAGTGGCCATTTGGGAGGCAAGCTCGTCACCTTGCGCACGGGGCAGTTTGTCATCGAGGCTGGTCCGGACTCCTTTCTCGCCCGGAAGCCTTGGGCTTGCGCACTGGCTGACGAAGTAGGGCTCACAGCGCAGTTGCAGGGTACGAACTCGCAGCAGCGGGGCGTCTTCGTGTGGCGGGCTGGCAGGCTCCATCCGTACCCGGCTGGCTTGCGGCTGATTGTGCCGGTAGAGGAGAGCGGTTTGCGGAACTCGGCGCTGCTTTCTCCGGCGGGGATCGAGCGGATGCTTGCCGAGCCGGGCATTCCGCCACGGTGCGAGCAGGATGATGAAAGCCTGGCTTCGTTCGTTCGCCGCCGCTATGGACAGGAAGCGCTGGAGGTGTTCGGCGATTCGCTGCTCGCCGGCATTCACGCTGGCAATCCCGAAGAGATGAGTATTCAAGCGACGTTCCCTGAGTTTGTCGAGCTCGAGCACCGCTACGGCAGCGTTACCTTGGGCATGCGTCAGAGAATGCGAGAAGAGTCTGCGCGGTCCCCTTCTGGCAGCGCGTTCATGGCGCCTCGCGAAGGAATAGAGGAACTAGCCAGGGCTGTTGCCGCCCGCCTCACCGGCGAGGTGCACACGGCTGCATCTGTTTCCCGGATCGCCGCTGATCACTCGGTCTTGCTCAGCACGGGGAAGCTTGTCCCGGCTGACGCGGTGCTGGTCACGACGCCGGCGTCCGTCGCGGCGGGTTTGCTGGTGGAGGTGGCGCCGCAGGCTGCGGAGACTCTCCAGACGTTCGGCTCAGTGAGCTCGGCTACTGTCTCGCTGGCATTCAAGCGGGCCGAGCTCGAGCACGCTCTTGATGGTTACGGCTTCGTGATTCCGCGCAGCGAGCCTACGCGCATCACCGCGTGTACGTGGTCGAGCACAAAGCTCGCTCACCGTGCGCCGGAAGATCAGGTGCTGCTGCGTGTGTTTTTTGGAGGTTTTGACCGGGAAGGTGACGTCGAGGAAGAAGATCAAACGCTCGTCGCGTGGGCTCGGTCGGACCTCAAGCTGACGATGGGAGTACGGGCGGCGCCTGTTCTCACTCGAGTCTTCCGCTGGCGGCGGGCAAACCCCCAGTACAGCGTTGGCCATCTCAGTAGAGTGGAGCAGATCCGCGCAGATTGCCCTCCTTGGCTCTCAGTCGCGGGAGCGGCGCTCGATGGCGTGGGGATTCCAGACTGCATCCGGCAGGGCCGTGAAGCTGCCTGCCGCTTGCTAGAGCAGCAGGGGTAATGCAACAGACAGAGCAGTCAGCAGTTCTCTTCGAAGAGGCCCGCCGGCTCATTCCCGGTGGCGTCGACTCGCCCGTGCGGGCATTCCGATCGGTGGGCGGTGTGCCCCGCTTCATCGAGCGTGGCAGTGGTGCGCACATCTGGGACGTCGATGGCAATCGCTACGTCGACTACGTGTTGAGCTGGGGGCCGTTGGTGCTCGGCCACGCACCAGCGGAGGTGGTGAGCGCACTCCGGCAGCAAGCCACCCTGGG
>JAMCTA010000128.1:14619-21876 GCA_023381895.1 Chloroflexota bacterium | reverse complement strand
TCTGAATGGCTGCGCTGACGACCTCCGGTTGCTCGTGAAGTACCCAGTGGCTCGATCCGGGAATACGCACGATCTCGAGTTGCTGCACCCACGCTTCCAGCCCCTCAAGATTTCCTGGGAGGAGGGCGGTGTCCTCCTCCGCCCAGAGCACCAGGGCCGGCTGTGCCACTTGTGGAAACTCGCGTAGCTCTGATGCTTCTTCCTGAGTGGGTAGCCGCAACAATGCCCGGTAGTAGTTCACGGCACCGGCCAGCGCTCCCGACTGGCTCCACGCGGAGCGATACGCTGCCCAATCCGATTCCGTGAACAGGGCGCTACCAGCAGGATCCATCGCCTGCCGCAGTACAGCGAAGTCGTTCTCTCGTAGCCGTTCCTCAGCATCAGCCCGCTGCAGGAGAAGCATGTAGCGACTGGCACGTTGCTGTGCAGGATTGTTCCTGAGTTCACGCTGGAAGATCACTGGGTGGGGGGCGTTGACAACAATCAAGCGAGCGACCTTCTCGGGGAAGCAAGCAGCAAGCCTCCAGGCGATGGCGCCGCCCCAATCGTGACCAACTACGATGGCCGGTCCAGCATCGAGCTGTTCGATGAGCTGAGCCACAGTGCCAGCTAAGTGATGCAGCGTGTAGCACGCAAGGTCTTGAGGCTTGCCGGATAGGTTATAGCCAGGCAGATCAGGCGCAACAACGCGGAAATCAGGGCACAGGCTACGCAGCTGAGCCCGCCACGCATACCAGAATTCGGGGAATCCGTGCAACGCCACCAGCAACGGCCCATCACCAGCCTCGACGTAGTGCAGCCGGATGTTCCCCGCGAGGGCCTCACCGTGGATGATGCTCATAGCTCCCCCGCGCTTGGTGCAGGGGGCTTCTCACTGTCTCCCTGGTTCGCAAAAGTGCGTTGCAACATACCCGCGAAGCGTTTACTCGCATCTGTGAGACTGTCCGATTGCTGCACGGCACCGCCCATCCTCTCCAGTGCCGCCTTGGCGAAGAACGGCACGGCTAGCGTTCCTCGGAGAGTACGAAGATCATCCCCATCCAGGGCTCCTTGCCGGGCAGCATCAACAGCAAGGTCTACCGAGAGCCGTGCCAGCTGGTCACGCGCCCGTACGTAGAGCCGGAGCGACGCGTCCCAATCCGCACCATCAAAGACCCTGCCGAGCACGCCTGCGAGGACGCTGGCTTGTGAGAGAGCATCGCTGATACCGCTACCAGTGATCGGATCTTTGCTGCACGCGGCATCTCCAACGACCACCCAGCCCCTGCCAGAGGCGGTTCGGATGACGTTGTCGACTCCCTTGGACCCGTAGATCGGTCCATCTCGTCTAGCCCGAGCCATCCGCTCACGAAGGAAAGGAAGAGCGCGCACGCGTGCTTCGAACCGCTCCTCAAGATGGGTGCGATAGTCATCGAAGTCATCCGCGTCTAGCTCGACGGCAATGAGGTCTGTGCCGGACTCCATAGGAAAGAGAAAGCCCACGTGACTCCCCTGAAACAAGAGCTCACACGCGGTGTAGGGTAGTGGATCGATATCGTGATAATAGGCGTAGAAGCCAGGGCGGAGTGCCGGAACCCGATAGAGCACGGCTGCCTCTACCCACTCTGCTACTTTCGAGAAGCGCCCATCCGCGCCCACGACTACGCGCGCGTGGATATCTTCGTGCCGGCCCTTGGGCGTACGTGTCTTCACGCCGACGGCCCGGTTACCCTCCCAAACGATGCCCTCCACGGTCGTACCCTGGCGTAGCTCTACCGTTGAATGCCGTACGGCGTGTGTCAGCAAGACGTGGTCGAGATGGCTGCGGCGCGGAGCAAGAGCATAGTCTTTTCCATCAGCTGGCATCACTGGCCCCTCGACGACGCAATCTTCCACAGTGGTTCGCATCCGTGTCATACGGCGCAGACCCGTAGCCTCGACATCCGCAAGCACTCCGAGCCGATCTAGGGCAGCTACCGCAGAACTGAGCGCCAGATGCGTCGAGAGAGTGTCGCTAGGAAACCGAGCACGGTCGACCAAGACTACCCGCCGGCCCTGCTGTCCGAGCTGCAGAGCCAGGCTCGCACCGGCGACGCGGGCCCCTACAATGACAGCATCAACCTGCACCACTCCACCCCTCGGAATCTCTATGGCGATGGTTGCCGCTGACTGCAACCATTTACGCAGCATCGTACCCGCGGGAAGTGCCATCTGCCTGAAGAGAGGCGGGCCCCTTGTATCTTGACTAGTGGTGACGAATGGTCGTCGCCGGGGCGCGGCAGGCCGATGCTCCTTGGGTCCGGCGCTGCCGAGACCGTAGGAAAGCGCTGGTCGCCGCGTCCCGCCCCCGCCGAGCCCGAACAGTTGCCCGGGCCCCCCAAGCCCGCATCAGACAAGGACGGGCCAGTTGGAAGGAGGAACCCATGCCGTCGAACCCCGTCACCATTGGGATCGACGTCGCCAAAGCGCACCTGGACGTGGCCGTCCGCCCCAACGGCGACCAATGGCAGGTGGCCAATACAGAAGAGGGGATCGCCGGCCTTGTGGGCCGACTGGCGCCGCTGACCCGCGACAGCGGAACCGTGCGCGGCAAGCGCCTGGTCTGGGACGGCCGCGGGCGCGGGCGTGCCGCGCTGTACATGGCCACGCTCGTCGCCACCCGCTTCAATCCGGCTATTCGCACCTTCTACGCTCGCCTGCTCAATGCCGGCAAGGCGAAAAAAGTGACGCTGACCGCCTGTATGCACACAATCCTCCTTCTCCTCAACACCATCGTCCGGACCAACGTCCCCTGGCGTCAGCCCGAATCACCGGCCGCCTCTTGACAGCCAAGACAATTGCTCTCTGTGTGCTCACGGCTGTTCGTGGAGCAGTGCGATCGGCGCCTCCGGCAGCGCGGCGGCAGCCAGCCACTGGCGCCGGGTGTAATACCCGGCGGGCAACTGATGGCGGCGGTATAACCCTTCCAGTTCCTGGGGATCCGCCCCAAGAATCCAACGGTGTGGGGCGCTCGCTTGCTGGCGCCCGTGGACCCAGCCGCGCCCGATCCCGTTGTCGAGGGTGACTGGCGGCATCCCAATCGCCGTGGCCAGGTCGGTCAGCTACCACTCGTGCTCGCCCAGCGCCTCCCGTGGCGCGGGCTGGTGCGGCTGGCGCCGCAACCCCAGCCGGCGGAGCAGCTCTTGCACGTCATCGGGAGTGAAGGTCTCGCGCCGTTTCGGCGGTCGGAAACCTTCCGCATTCAGGCGTTGGGCCATCTCCGCTGTCGATCGTCCCTCCGCCACCCACTGCGCCAGGCGCGTGCGGACGACTGAGTAGGAGCTCATCTGCTCCCAGCGCGCCACCGGGCGGATGAACTCGTCGGTGGTCTGGGTGCCGCCGACCCAGTCGATGGTCACCCGGACGCGTTCGCTCGTGCCGTGCGCCGCGACCACCACCCGCTCGACAATCTGGCGGATGAGTTCTTTGCGGTCAGCGTTGGTCGTCGCCGCCCACAAGGCGGGGATATCCGCAGCCAGGCGCACAATGGCGGTCCGCTCCGGCGCGGTGAGCAGGCACGGCTGGGTCGCAAGGAAGCGGTGATAGGCCGCTTCCAGTTGTTGCTGGGCAGCTAGTTGCTCTTCCCCCGTGCGCTCCAGGGCGCGCGCGACCAGCCGGTTCTCCGGTTCCACCAGGCGATACTGGCGAGCGACACGCTCCGCCTCGTAGGTCGCCCGCTCCCGCCGCTGTTGCCAGAGGCGCAGCACCGCCGCTCGTTCTTGTTCCAGGTGCTCGGCGGCGGCCAGGGACAACTCCAGTGCCGCCAGCACCCAGCGGCTCACGAAGGCGTCCAGTCCCCGCCCGGCCACCTGTTGACAGGTCTCGCCCCCGTCATCCGTCGCCAGCCGGGTACACACGTAGCGCGGTCGGTTGTGCTGGCCGTGGTACTGCACGGTCATGCGATGCCCACAGACGGTGCAGCGGAAGCGGACAGCATCGGTCTGCCCTGGCCGATGGGCTACGTCTCCAACGTGAGTGATCTCCGCGTAGGGGCGTGGGCTGGGGGGACATTCTGGGCGGGGAGCAACGACTACATCGACGTGAGCGGCATCGAAGTGAACCAGTACAGCACCTATGCGGGCACGCCGCTCGGTGCGAGCGTATTCCTGCCGGTGGCGGCTGGGCAGTGGTACCTCCTCTGGGCGGTCCACGACACGGCGCAGGGCGCTAGTGATCTGGCGAGTGCGGCGGTCAACGTCTCGCTCTACGTCAGTCACCTCATCGCCCAGCTCTTCTGACCATCCCACTCGGCACTGGCCAGCATCCCGCCTGCTACCACCCGTTCAGCGTGGCAGCTCACTCCTGTCACTCAGGAGCCCCAAACTGGTCAGCCGGATGAGCAGCGCTGCGTTCGCCAATTTTGAGCATCTGCCGCACTTTCCGACGACGATCGCGATGGCGTGGGGCTCAGGGGCCGGCGCTGGGGGTGCAGGTGTCCTCCCAAGGCGACACGCAGGCTGACCCAGAGGGTGCCGCCTGGAACATGTCCGCGCACTGGATGGTACCCACCGCCTCCGCTCACCCGGCGAGGAGATCGGTGCGTTGGGGACTCACGCTGTGCTGGTACTACCTGCTGGGATGAAGAGCAACGCTGGGGACCGGCAGAAGATGCCGCAGCAACCTGGCAACGCGGGCGCGAGGATGAGGATAAGCGCTTCACCGTCTGGTGGTAAGTCTGTCCTCGCAGACGTTGGCCGTAGGGCTAGGACCGGTTCTGGTCCTTTCAGATGGCGCGCGTGACGGGCGCTCACCCGCTGCTATACTGGCTGGTACAGTCTGCCGATGAAGAGGGAGGGGGCGCACGTGCCGAGGGGCGTCCGTTACGACACGCGCTCACCGGGCGGGAAGCCAACCTCGCCGGGCCGTGCAGGGAGCCGAACGTGATTGCGAGCGTGCATGACCGCGGCCAGGAGTTGCAGACGCTTTGCAAGCAGTACGGCGTACGGCGCCTGGCGCTATTCGGCTCGGCCGCTCGGGCGGACGACTTCCGACCGGAGAGCAGTGACCTCGACTTCGTAGTGGAGTTCCTGCCGTTGCAGCCGGGCCGGCATGCCGACCGCTACTTCGGCCTCTTAGAAGGGCTGGAACAGCTCTTTCAGCGGCCGGTGGACTTGCTGGACGTTGCCGCGATCCGCAACCCGTACTTGGAACAGGCGATAGCCAAAGGACAGGAGCTGCTCTATGACGCAGCGTGATCTTCGGCTGTACGTCTACGACATCGCTCGTGCTGCGAGTCTGATTCGCCAGTTCACGGACGGTAAGTCGCTGGCCGATTACCGAGCCGATGTGCTGCTACGTTCAGCGGTTGAGCGCCAGTTCGAGATCATAGGCGAAGCGCTCAACCAGGCGTGCGGAATCGATGAGGGCCTTGCTACGCGAATCAGTCACAGCCGCCAGATCATCGCCTTCCGCAACCGGCTAATCCACGGCTACGCCAGTGTGGCCGACGAGGTGGTCTGGGACATCGTGAACGAGTACCTACCTACGCTACAGCAGGACGTTACGTCACTCCTGAGGGGAAGCGAGGATCGGAAGTGAGCGGCCAGCGTGAGGAATCCTCAGATGGTCGTGGCCGCACGTTGCATGAACTCGATATGGAGTTCATTGTGCTACGTAGCCGACCACCATTCCCGCCTGAGTACGCATACTTCCATGCCTGCACATGTGAGAAGGGATAATCGGGAATCATCACGCAGCACTTCTTAGGAGCTCTCGTGAAGATCGCGACGCCAAGAAACATTTGCTTCTTTATCGCACTACTCATCCTCACAACTGCTACGCTGCCAGCAAAGCCGGTTTTCGCAGACCCTCTGGATTTTCCCGTGAGCGACGGTCACTTCTATGCCGAAGCCAACGGCGCTGGCGGTGCTGGGGGAGCAGGATTCGTCATCAGCAATGCTGGAGGACGGCCATTCTGGTCGGCGTTCCAGGAGCTCGGTGGTGTGTCAAGACTCGGGTATCCAGCGAGCCAGCGCTTCATCTGGAACGGTCTCCCTACGCAGATCACACAACGTGCGGTGCTTCAGTGGAACGGCACACAAATCGTCCTGGCTAATGTCCTCGACGATCTCCATGATGCGGGGAAGGATACCTGGCTCCAACTGCACTGGCTCACACCACCTCCCGCATCTACACGTCCAGATCACTCTTTGAGCTGGACGGCAATAGTCCAGCGGCACGTACGATTCTTACAGTCATCGCCAGCTCTCTGGCGGGCATATACCAGCGTTCCCGATCCGCTCCAGCAATTGGGGCTCCCCATGTCGCCTGTCATCGATGAAGGTACCTTGCTGGCAGTGCGCTGCCAGCGGGCCGTGCTCCAGCTCTGGCTCACGAATGAACCCTGGGCGGCAGCGGGGGAGGAGGTACGGTGTGTATGCTAGCGAGCGTGGGCGTGCAAGGTGCTGTATGTGGAGGAGGTGGTGATGCGGTCTGCGCTCGCTCGGGCGCCGGGAGCCCGCTCGCCGCTCAATCTGCCGATTCTGGCCCTCCTCGCTGCCTTCCTTCTCCTCGCCGCGATGTACAGTGTCACCGCCCCTCTCTTCCAAGCCCCTGACGAGCCATTGCACTTCACCAATGTGCGTTTTCTCGCCGAGCACCATGCACTTCCAACAATCCAGTCCAGTAACCAACTCACGGGCAATTGGGAATCCAATCAGCCACCACTCTACTACCTCCTCGCCCTCCCCTTCACCCTCGGCGCCAGCTTCCACGGCGCCGACCGCATCCGCTCGGGTCCCCAAGCCACCTGGCTTCACGACCCCTATGGCGTCGAGATCGTCGCCCGCCTGCGCGATACCGCCTGGCCCTACCACGGCATCTTCCTCACCGCCCATCGCGTCCGTCTCCTCTCCGTCCTCCTTGGCGGCACCACCGTCCTTCTCACCTACTTCATCGCCCTCACCTACACTGCCGATCGCCGTGTCGCCTTCGGCGCTGCTGCCTTCACTGCTCTCCTACCCGGCTTCCTTTTCGCCTCCGCCACCATCGACAACGACGCCCTCGTCAATCCCCTCGCCGCAATCCTCCTCTTCCTCACCTCCGGGTTTCCCGCTGCCACAACACTTCGCCACCGTTACGGCCTCGCTCTCCTCGTCGGCCTCATCGGCTGCCTTGCCTTGCTCACGAAGCTCGATACCATCGTTCCCCTTGCCGTCAGTATCGTTGTCCTCTTCCTCGCCACCTTCCAGCGTCACCGGCTCTCTCTCCTCGCCTCTGCGATCCTCCCGCTCACTCCTG
>JAMCTA010000128.1:0-14609 GCA_023381895.1 Chloroflexota bacterium | reverse complement strand
CGCTGTCGCCTTCGTTTTCTGGTTCTGGCGCATCAAAGTCAACCACCAGCACAACCTCATCGGTGTAGGGGCATACTGGCCTCCGCTTCTCCCTGGCAGTGCCGGTCCTCTCAACTGGCATGAACCACTCACCTTCCTCCAAGACCTCTGGACTTCCTTCGTTGGCACCTTTGGCTGGCAGGACGTCTGGCTACCACCACTCTGGTATCTTCCCTTCGCCCTCACCATCAGCGCCGGTCTCACCTCCTGGCTGCTCGCGCTCCGTTGCCCCAATGATCCAGTCCATCGCCAGCAGAGCCTCATCCTCCTCGCCTGGACTCTTACCGTCCTCGCCGCCGTGCTCGGCCGCCCTTTCCTTGTCCATGGCGTTTTGGGCGGCTACGACCACGGTCGCTTCCTCTATCCCGCCCTCCCTGCCATTGCCACCATGGTCGCCACCGGCTGGCAGCGCATCCTCACCCGCTGGCCTGCCTTCCAGCGCCTCCTCCGCCCTGCTCTCGCCCTCGACTTTCTCAGCGCCCTCCTCATCCCCTGGCTCGTCATCCGCCCTGCCTATCCCCCTCCCTATCCTGTCCAGGATCACCTTCCGCCTGACGTTCATCGCCTTACCAACGCGCAGTTCCGCGCCAGCGTTGCCCTCGCCGCCATTACTCTTCCTTCTTGCCCCATTGGCCCTGGTCTTGGCACTTTCGTCACCTTCTACTGGCGCGTCCAGCAACCGCTCCCCGCTGGCACCTGGCTCTTTGTCCATGTCGTCAACAGCCACGGCGTCAAAGCCGCCGCCTTCGATGGCCCGCCCCTCTACGACACCTTCCCTGTCACCTCGTGGCGCCAGGGTGACGTCATCATCGACCGGGAAATCCTCACCATTGCCAAAACCGCCCCGCCCGGCGATTACACCGTCAAGCTCGGCTGGTACAATCCCAAGACCGGCGTCCGCATCCCGCTCACCTCCGGTACCACCGAAGCTCTCGCCGGCCACCTCCGCGTCGGCTCTACCACCGCCTGCTCCCATCCTTAGACTGTGACCGCCGCTTCGCTGCACTCTGTCCTGTCCTCATCACTGGCTACAGACTGCAACGAACGACCAGGGGGAGCAGCGGAGGCTGCTAACGATTCACGGACAGCACTACCGCATCGCGCGGGAGGACCGTCCCGGGTGCCGTAGAGGCGGGAAGCCGCGCACCAGTATGGGGGTTGTAGATCCCGACATCGATGCGCTGTACCGTCGCTCCGAGAGGGAGGGTGACGTCATGAGGATCGCGGATCGTTTCATCAGGTAACCAGGCGGTGAACGGGAGCGCCCCGGCGACGGGCGCACTGTCACCGGTGGCAATGAGCTTCCCCTGCCGATCGAGGGCGTGGACAAATACCTTGTCAGCAGCGGTGAACGGCTGGATGTCTCGCCAGAAGAGGGTGACGAGCACCTGCTGTCCTGCGCGCGTCATCGTATAGCCAGCGAGCTGCGCGCCACCGATGCGCACATTGACGGGAATGGTGTGGGGAGGTAACGGGAACATCGGCTGGGAGGAGCGCAGCGGAGAGATAGAGAGTGGCACCAGCACACTCGTTGCGTACGCCGGCAGTCCAGCAAGGGGTACCGGCGCGCCTGTGGCGGGGTCATACCACTGCACTTGGAGGCGGTAGGGCCCAGGGGCCGTCCAGGGCAGCAGGGGTAGAGACACGCTCGTACGGTAGAGGCCAGCGGGGATCCACCCATTGGTGGTGATGTGCCCGTCACCAGGGACAGCGGTCGCACTGCCATACACGTGCCCGGCAGGATCGATGACGTGGAGAGCAATCACGTAGCTCTGTGGCGTGCGCTGCACATCCTGCCAGTACAGATCGCAGACGAGCACGTTCTCATCTGAGCCCGTGGCGGAAGATCGCACGTGAACAGCGATGGCGGTGAGGCGTGCCACGCCGGCGAATGCAGCGGCGTGCACCATCTGAGCGTGAGGAGGACGCGCGTCGAAGCGGAGCACCTTGATATCGCCGTGGAAGCTGACCCAGTCAGCCTCGTAGAAGTGGCGGGCGAGCCAGTGCCAGACCAGTTCGTGGGGGTCCGACCAGTAGTCATGCCAGAGCACAAGCCAGACCTGTGGCCGAGAGTGCGTGAAGCGTGCCAGCGCCGCATCGACGGTCGACCGGTGCGCGGGAACGGTCGCCGGGATATTGGTGACTGGCCAGCGATGCCCGGCGTAGTAGCGAAAAACCGGCTGGAAATCGGCATCCAGGACCACCGCTGCCCCTGGCATGCGCTCCGCCCTGATGAAGGCGACAGCGCCGCGATCATTGTCTCGAGCGTACCGAGGATCGAAGTACAGGCGATGGAGCGTGAAGAGCGTGATTGCGGCGATGGCTATCGTGGTGAGAGCACCGAGGAGCGCCGTGCGCCATCGAGACCAGAGCGCACCAATTCCTGATGCGAGGACGACAGCGTAGGCAGGATAGGTAGCGATGGAGTAGCGAGCGTTGAAACCGCGAGGCACGTGCAAGGAGAGGATAATGAAGCCGATGATTGGGAGCAACAACCAGGAACCGATAAACCAGCAACGTTTTCGGAGTGTCGCCGCGCCGACGCAGAGCGTGAACAGGAATGGCACGATGAGGAGGTGTGCCAGTTGGTCCTCGGCGGAGAAACCAGCCGTTCCCGGAAAGCTGTTGATGCCCACCACCGTATGCCCGAGGGCGAAGACGACTGCCGTTTGCTCGAGAATCCAGCTCGCTGGGGAGCCGTGGACGAAGCCGCCTGCTCGGCGTGCGACGTTGATGACGGCAACCGGGACCCACGGCGCAAACAGGAGGAGGACGCACAGTTGTGCGAGCAGCCACTGCCTGAAGAGGGGACCACATGGGACGCCAGGTACAGCAGGGGTCACTGAGGAGAGGCGGCGCCGTCTATGAAGGATGTGTACGCCCCAGTAGGAGCAGCACCACGCGTTGAAGGCGATAAAGATGAGCACGCCGGTCAAGTGCGTCCACAGCATCGCTGCTGCCGCAAGGACATAGGCTCTCCACCAGCGCGCTTCACCGTGCAGTGCCCGCCACAGCGCATAGCCTGCAAGCGTCGAGGTGAGGAGGAGCAGGGAGTACATGCGCACTTCCTGGCTGTAGAAGACGAGGAATGGGCTGAAACAAGCGACCATACCGCTCACCAGACCGACAGCGATCCCCCCGAGGCGCTTCCCGAGCACGGTGATGCCGGCTACCGCTCCCGTCCCGGCCAGCGCTGAGAGCAACCGCAGCGAGATCTCCGAGTGACCAGCCCCGAGGACCCAGAAGTGGAGGAGGACGAAATACAGGGGCGGATGGATGTCAACACGGGCAAGGTAGGTGACGATCCGGGGCAGTGGCAACAGAGCGATGCTGTAGCTGACGGCTTCGTCGTACCAGAGGCTTTGACTGCCGAGGAGGAAGAGACGGAGTCCAAACGCCACAGCACAGAGCGCGAGCCCACTCCAGACGAAGACGGTCCAGCGCGTGAAGAGCCTCGGGGGCGGAGCGTGCGGGGTTCCTTCATCTTCAGCCACGACCCATACGCTCCTCGCAGCGGTCTCCTCCAGCTCCCTATGATATTGCTGAACGATCCTACTCTGCAACTGTCACCGCCAGTGACACGCGGCCACCACCAAACTGAAGCGTCTCGTCGCTGCGGGAGATCGTTGCGGGAAGTCAGACCGACCGGATCCCGTGGTACCGTTGCTCAAGAATCGCAGCTTCTCGTTATACTCTCCTCCCAGTAGGGTGAGGATCACCAGAAAGGGAGACAAGGGAAATCGGAGGCTAGGAACCTTTCTTCAGCGCGACCGGTACCCTCAAGAATGAGCTGGCTGCCGACTGCGGCTTTCGCGCTGTGTAGCGTACCGGGACTCGCCGTGCTCTCCTCCTATGTTGGCTCATATCTGCGGCACTCTTGGAGTATCATCTCATTCCCCTATGGCTACGGCGGATCTCCAGAGCTCATGCGGGCGATTGCGGTTGCCCATGCGCATTTCGACAAACTCTACGAGTTCTGGAACGACCCACCCTATCACATGGCCAACTATCCATTCCTCTTTCCCCTGATCAATGGGGTTCTTGTCCACTTCTTTGGCGTGCAGTACCAGAGTGGGCGCCTCCTCGCATGGACCAGTAGCCTCCTCTTCATTGCCGTCATCTCGTGGCTTGCCTGGCGTGAGGCTCACTCGCCCTTCACTCCCCTGGTGAGCGTGCTCCTGTGGTTCAGCACCAACTACGTCTGGAACTGGACACCTATGAACAGGGAAGACGAGGTCGCAATGCTGTTCAGTATTCTCGGCCTCCTCATCTTCTATGAAGGATATGTGCGGCGGCAACGGTCAGAGCGCGCCGTCTGGCTGGCCCTGCCATTGTTCCTCGCGGCGATCTATACGCGCCAGACTACTATTGAAGCGGCGGCTGCATGTGGCCTCTACCTCTTGGCCAAGCATCCCGCACTGGTGGTGAAGTGGACACTCGTGTTCGCCGCCGCCGCCGGAGGACTATTTGTGCTCGTTGACATCCTGACTCAAGGAGCTTTCTACCTCAACGTCATCGCTGGGAATCTCGACGCCTTCCAGTGGAGTACTGTCGCGTATTTTGGGCATCAATTCTGGGATTATTATCAAGTTGGCCCTCTCCTCGCGATTTTCTTTCTCATCACCCAGATCGCGCTTCGGCGTCAACAGGTATTCAGCGCCTGGCTGCTCATCACTTTTGCCGTAGCCGTGACGATTGGTAAGATCGGTTCTGCTGAGAACTACCTCCTCTTGCCATGGGGAGCTACGTGCTTGTGTGCGGGCGCGGCGGCGGGCAGGCTGCATACCATTGCCCGATGGCTCTGGCGGCGACATCGGCTCCCTCTGCTGCCGCAACTCGCGGGATTGGTGCTTGCGCTGCCTCTCGGGTTCCTGCTGTTGCTTCACGCGCAACTGGCCATGCACATCTCCTAATTCAGGGCACTGGGGACCGTACACCTTCTCCTTGGGCCGGCATTCTCGCATAGAGCGGTGGCTGGTACGCTGGACGCAGACTGGCTGGTATCTCCACGTGCTCCCCATGGAAGTTACGCCTGCGTCGATCATCGCTTCTGGCTATCGCTACAACGCTATCGCCGGCTTTGGCCTCTCACGAGAGGACCAGTATCTCAACCAGATCGTGCACCAGGCGCAGGGGGACGTTTTCGATGAGGACATGACGCATCTGCTGATGGCGGGGAAGCGCATCTACATTCAGCCGTTTGAGTTTTCCCAAGAGGCCCAATTGGGACGCTGGAATCAGCGTCCGTTCCTCGACAGCATTGCTCATCAGCAGTTTTCCCTCGTCATTACGAGAGAGATGATCACCCCCATCTTGAGCTCGAGTCGCTACACTCCGCAAATGGTGAAGGCATTCTCGCGGTACTACTGCCTAGGACACCGACTGCCCGATTACTACGTCTATACGCCGTGCCACCTCATGCCTGAGGCGGTGATCGAACGGCTCGCTACGACGACACTGCGGTATGCGCGGGCGCGTCACATCACGGAGATTATTGTTCCAGGGCATACCTGGGATTTCCAGGTGCTTACTCATCGCCTTGCTGGAGTAGTGCCGCACACGGTTCACATTGATGATACGCAAACAGTGCTGCTACCTGATCGACCCGCGCTGTGCATCGCGGTTGGTCATGGGTTCACCCAAGACTACTTAGCCCGGATGTTCCCGAACGCGCTCGTGGCCCAAGAAACCCTCTCCGGAACAGCCATTCACGTCGCCTGGTATCTGCTCACGCCGAGAGATCGCTCACACGCGCTTACTGCGGGCACGCGTCTGGATTGGACCGCCTCGTGGCGGGGACATAACCTTCTACACCTAGAGCGCGTGTCCCTACCAACCAGGCTCCATCCTGGTGAAGACGTCGCAGGTGTTGTAGCGATGACGGTGGAGCATCAGACGACCCTACCGTACAGTATCTACCTGCACCTTATCGATCAGACGGGGCGCCCCGTTGCGAGGCAGGACCAAGCCATGCCTGAAGGCGGCATGCTCATGCCCGGTGATGTCGTCGTGGAGCGATTCGATCTCTATGTCGCTCAGGTCGGAAGGCCGAGTCTGATCACAGCTCATCTTGGAGCGTACGTCGCACCGGCCGGCACAGGTACGCCGCTCGCGTACCTCCAGTGGCACAGTGCTAGGGGAGGCGCAGCGGTGCGCACTGTTCCCCTAGCACAACTCGTGGCTCCTCCTCCGCCTCCTCTACCCCCCACACACCCAGTACGTGTCGTGTTCGGTGAAGGCATTATTCTGATAGGCTATGACCTCCAGCAGCACGGGCGGCAACTGGAGGTTACGTTGCACTGGCTGGCGACACGGCGCCTCGGTAAGGACTGTACCGCCTTCGTACACGTGCTCGATCCAGCCGAGAAGCTCATTGCCCAGAATGATAGCCCTCCTGTTGCGGGAGCGTTCCCCACGGCGTTCTGGCAAGCAGGCGACGTTGTCCTGGATCGACACGCTATGAAACTTCCGGTGGGACTATCCCCTGGTACATATCGTTTGGAGGTGGGACTGTATGATCCAACGACCATCCGCCGACTGTCAGTTATTGCTGGACACCCACTTCTCCGTGTGCAACTTTCCGGAACGCAACGTCAAGGCTTTATCTCGTCTTCGTTCTTCCAGGATCTCTTTGGAGGCTCTTCCGCAGGAAATTCGCAGTGAGTGTGGCTTGCTAGGTTGTCGCTGAGACAACCGCCACCATAATAGTTGATGGTGGCATTGGCATTACAGATTCTGCAACTCGCCAGTCAGCTTCGAACTGGCCTACCATTATTATTAGATGGACGACTTCTTCGAGCAGCAGCCAACCCCCTGTCACATGCACCGAAGATCAGACTGTTCATCGGTGCCCCATGGGCTTTAAGGGGTAGGTTTTTCGGATAGCAAGGGGGTAGTGAAGCGGGACTCCTCCATCGGGGATGCTGTGCGGATTGACGAAGCGCAGCAACCGAAGGAGGGGTCCCATGGCCTTGCAGCCGTGCGGGAGTGGTCCCACGGACCGGGTGCTCGCATCGTGGTCGAAGCCGTTGGCCGCTCGGACCTCGTCCAGCTCGCCACCGAGATGACCGCTCCCTACGGCGAAGTCATCTTGCTCGGCAGCCCGCGTGCTCCCTACACCGCTGAAATCACCTCTACGTTCGCCCGGATCCACCTGCGCGCCATCAAGCTCATCGGTGCTCTCGAGTGGACGTTCCCGTTGCACGGGGTCGAGCGCGCCCAGCACACCATCCGTCGCAACTACGAAGTGCTGCTCGACTGGATCGAGCGCGGCAAGCTCATTGTGGATCCGCTCTGTACTCATGTCTTGTCTCCTGAGCACTGTCAGGAGGCCTACCATGGGTTGATCCACGAAAAGGACGCCTTCCTTGGTGTCGTGTTTGACTGGACAGGGGTACCGATTCTCCCCTGAGCACGTTGAGCACTCAGACGTACCGGAGACAGCCGTAGACGCTGCCAGTGTCTACGATGTCACTGCTAGGCACCGGCGCCGCTGGTGTCAGGCAATCACACCAGCCTGAGTCCTTGCGGCAGCAACACTCGCCGGCTGTGGACCGCAGACTACGAGGCGCAGCCCAGCCCCACTGGAGTTGACCCGCCATTCGCCGAGTGTCGCGGGTATGAGAAAGCCATCGCCCTGGTGCACGGAGAGTTCACGACCATTCGTGCCAGCCAGGGTCCCGGCGCCCGCGATCACCACGCCAACGGACAGGGTACTGGTAGGCGCACTGGCCACCTCATCGTGCGGTCCCACACTCACGATCTCGATCCAGAAGCGATCATTGCCACCGTTCCCAACAGGGCGTGAGACTTGTGTACGTAAGGGTGCTGGCCGTCCGTCTCTGTTGCCCCGTGCCCGAAAGAGATGTGCCAGCTGCCACTCCGTAAAGGCGGTGATCCGCGCAGCACTGAGGGCAACCCGGGGGGAGAGCCCCAAGAAGCGTCGCTCGTCAGTGAGCACCTGGCCGCCAAAGACGCGATCGAACGAGAAGGTGAAGTCTGTCGGCTCCTGCACTTCTGCAATCAGCAGCCCCGGACCGATGGCGTGAAGGGTGCCGGCAGGCACATAGATGACGTCACCAGGATGGGCAAGCAGCCGGTGCATTCGCTCGAGGAACAGATCGACACGCCCTTCCTCTGCCCACCGCACGAATGTTTCAGGATCTATCGATTCCCGGAGCCCAAAGTACAGGGCCGGCTCCTCACTCTCGATCGAACGAACGTCCAGAACAACCCAGGCTTCGTCTTTGCCAAACGCAGAGTCGAGATGTTCCTGCGCAAACGCCTGATTCGGATGAATCTGCACGGTCAACCGCTCAGCCGCATCGAGCACTTTCAGCAAGACCGCAGTCGTCTGCCCGTAGAACTGGACGTGTCCCGGGCCGAGCATGCTGTCTGCGTGCTCGAGAAGCAACGCGGGCATCGAGAGCGCTTGTCCCGCGGAACGGCCAGCAACGCTCCATCCTTCAGGCAATAGGACGGAGCCGATGCCCTCGATCACTGGAGCCAGCCCGGTCTGCCGGGCAGAATTGATCGCACCGAACCACGCTTCGGGCTGATCTCCATCAGCGGGGGTGGGCAACCCGAGCAATCTTTCCAAGAGAGCACCGCCGCGATATACACGATGAACTCGCTCAGGAATGAGCAACAGTGGCTGGAGCTGGGATGGAGACAGTGTCAAGGGTCACCGTTCTTTCCAGGAGCACAAACTTTGATCTCTGCCCGAGGTACTGGGTACAGTCCAAGTTAACACCTTGCAATTATCCTGAATGAGGAGCGCGGCAAGCGGCGGAGATAGCGTGAGCGTTACAGAGAAATCTGCTCCCGAGCCGCCGTTCGGGGCGCATTACCAGCGTTCACTGCTCACGCTGCTCTTCAGCATCAACACCCTGAATTACCTCGACCGCTACACGCTGCCCGGTGTTGCGCCACTGCTCGGAACGAGCTTCGCCCTCGATGACTTTCGCCTTGGTCTCCTTGGCACTGCGTTCCTGGTCGTGTATGCCCTCGCTGGTCCGCTGCTCGGTCACCTCGCCGACCAGCACCGTCGCCCAGCAATCATCAGTGTGGGCGTAGCAATTTGGAGTGTCGCCACCGCCTTCACTGCGCTCTGTCAGACTTTTCCTCAGCTTATACTGGCCCGGAGTGTCCTGGGTATTGGCGAAGCATCCTACTTCCCTGCCGGCAGCAGCTTGATCGCCGATGCTTTTCCCGCTGAGCGGCGCAGCCGCATCATGGCACTTCGAGACTCGGCGGTGCCAGTAGGCGTGTTTCTCGGCTACGCGGTAGGTGGAGTCGTCGGGCAGCGCTTCGGATGGCGAGCCGCCTTCCTCATTGCGGGAGTGCCGGGACTCATCCTCGCAGGCTTGTTCGCCCGACAGCGCGAACCGCTGCGCGGTGCAAGTGAAGGACTCGTACTAGCCCCGGCTCCCAGAGCTGGTGTGCTCGCGCTGTCGCTCCTGCGCATCCCTACGTTCACATTGACAGTGATCTCGCAGTGCTTCGCCTACTTCGTGCTTGGCGGGGTCTCTTTCTGGCTCACAAGCTACCTCACCCGGCACTTTCACCTCTCTGCGGGCGGGGCAGGGATCGTGGCGGGTGCCGTGTTTGTCGCCGGCGGCGGCGCCGGCACTCTGGCCGGAGGATTCATCGCCGATGCCCTCCTCCGGCGCACTCCTGCCGCCCGCCTGCTCGTGCCGAGCATCGGTCTCTTGTCGAGTGCGGTCCTCACCAGTATCGCCCTACTGACACACTCGCTCTCCGTCTTCCTCGTCCTGTACGCCATCATCGGATTTACACTGCAGCTACAGAGCGGCCCCATCTCCGCTGTGCTGCAGGACATCATCAACCCGTCGCTGCGCTCACGCTCCGTGTCACTCGCTCTGCTGCTCTCTCACATGTTTGGGGATGCTTTCTCTCCCGCGCTCTTGGGTTTGCTCTCCGATGCTCTCGGAGGGGCTACACGCGGTGGCCTGGAGCGAGCCTTCTGGGTGACACCCTTCTGCTGCCTCGCTGCTGCCACCTTCACGCTACTCGGTGCACGCTCAGTGGGACGCGACCGCGAGTGCATGCTCCTCCAAGCACGGCAAGCGTGACCGTGATCAGCACACACCACCAGAGCCTGCGGGGGGGCATCGTACCACTAGGCAGGGGATCCCCCCTATGCGCTGCTCCACACTGACATCACTGACATCGCGCCTGTCCCTTCACTGAAGCTTGTTCAGGCTGACCCAGCGAGCGCTCGCTCCAACAAAGCAGGCTCAGTGTTCGTCCCCAACTGGTATCAACGGTGGCCGAAGGTATCGCGTGAAGTACGTCAGCACGCGTACCCACGCGTCGCTTGCCGCTGCTGGATCGTAGGATCGCCCCCGATCGTTGAAGAAGGGGTGGCGTGCACCCGGATAGGTCTTGATGTCGTGGTCGATGCCATAGAGATCGAGGGCTTCATCGAGACGGCGTCCGGCTGAAGCAGTGAAGTCGCGCTCAGGATACGATCCGACAACAGGACAGGAACGTTGAAGTGTCTGAAGCGGGCGCGGACTCATCCCATAGAAGGGCGCGATCACCTGGAGTCGCTCGTCAGTGATAGACGAATTATCCTTGGATCGCCGCGCCAAGCCACTGACGCAGGGCACGAGCGCTGCGAACTACCGCAGGCATCGGATCCTCATGATGGGGCTCATGCTCAACTGAGACAGCGCTACTGTAGCCGAGCTGGCGTAGAGCCTCAGCAACACCGTACACGTTGACCACTCCTTCTTCATAGGCACAGGAGTGCCACCCATCTTCCGTCTGATGCACCTGCTTGAGATGCACGTGGAGCAGGTAGTCCTTGAGCTCGCGAGTTGCCCGAACAGCATCGTAGCCAAACTGTCCCCAGAAGCCTGTGTCCTGCGTCACGCCGATTACTTCGCCGAAGTCTCCGATGCGGGCGAGCAGCTCCTGCGGATTGCGCTCAGGGTGGTTTTCAATGGCGTACTTGATGCCATACTCTTTGCCGAGCTCATAAGCGAGCCGGGCGTTGGTGGGATGAAGACCCACACCGAGTAAGGGAGCCTCAATCGCCTTTGCCACCTCGTAGACGCGCTCCCCCTCTTTGCGCGACATGTCCGGCCGGCCGAGCCCGGCAGTGTAGGCTACAATGCGCAATCCGTGTTGCTGCAAGATCGCACGCGCCTCATCTACTTGCGAGTTCGTAGCGACCTGCGGATCGAGGTGCGCTACCCAGAGATCGACGTTCACAAAGCCTGCCTCCTTGATCATCCGGCAAAGCTCATCGAACTTCTGACCGAACTGCGGTCCGTGAAATCCTTGCACGGTGGCCTGGGCCGCCCGTCCCCAGTTGAACGGGCGCAACGCATAGCCTGTCTCTCGCGCCACAAAGTCTGCCGTAATGAAGGAAAGCTGCATGACCACGACTGCATCTCACTCTCTGCACCGGTGCTGGTGTACTGTCCTGTGCTCCGCGCGCAATCGTACCAAATATGCCCGCGGCAACTACTGAACGCCTCGACTTCCTGACACGGAACGTGAACTCACGAGCAGTCATCTGCCCATGGAACTGCAGGAGCAGCACCAACGACAACAGACGATCTGCTCGCATTCCGGCAGCCTCTTCCCCAGCCGTCACCATACCGCCAGATTATGGCAGAAGGCGTCCAGAAGTCCGTTACCCGTGATTTGACTGGTGCCTGACGGCCCCTCACCCTGCCTCCGGCATCCCTCTCCCACTACGCGGGCGAGGGATCTCCTTTTGGGAAGCCTGCGCGTAACGGCCAGAAGCGGAGTAACGGACTACTAGTGGCCTACCACGCCCACTTTGCGCCGTTCTTCGGCCGCTCGCCCGAGATGCTCAGCAGGCAAAGTGTCTTCCGATCATACTCCTCGGATTGGCTATGCTTCAATCATAGCGACTCTCGAAGGGAAAACCGTGGTTGCGCTGGCGGACTCCGTCGCATGGCCGGTCGAGCGGATCGTCACCACAGCACGAGATGCCGTGGAAGCGCCGACACGGCACACTCTGCGCCTCGGCGATGCCCGGCATTTAGACTGGGTCCCCGACGCCTCGGTCCATCTGGTCGTCACCTCGCCTCCCTACTGGACGCTCAAGCAGTACCGTGACCATCCCGACCAGCTCGGCGCTGTGGCCGACTACGAGGTCTTCCACGACGAACTGGACCGGGTCTGGCGGCACTGCTACCGGGCGCTGGTGCCAGGCGACCGACTTGTTTGCGTTGTCGGCGACGTCTGCCTGGCTCGCAGGCGCAGCGGCGGCCGGCACATGGTGCTGCCATTGCACGCCGACATCGCTGTACGCTGCCGCCGGATCGGCTTCGACTACCTCACCCCCATCCTCTGGCACAAGATCGCCAACGCCAGTTACGAGGTGGAGAACGGCTCCTCCTTCCTCGGCAAGCCCTACGAGCCCAACGCCATCGTCAAGAACGACATCGAGTACCTCTTGATGCTACGCAAGCACGGCGGCTACCGCCAGCCGAGGAGGAGCAGCGCCGGTTGTCCAAGCTCGGCAAGGAGGAGCACGGCCGCTGGTTCCGCTCGATGTGGACGGACGTGCCCGGCGCCTCCACCCGCGACCACCCCGCTCCCTTCCCAGTCGAGCTGGCCTACCGCCTGGTGCGCATGTTCTCCTTCGCTAACGATACGGTGCTTGATCCATTCCTCGGCACCGGCACCACCACCGTGGCCGCCATGCGCGCCGGTCGCCACAGCATCGGCATCGAGGTGGATCCCAGCTACTTCGAACTGGCCACCGGGCGCATCGAGCGGGAGTCGCACCAGCAACTCCGTCTGCCCGGCGCCTGAGATGGATCTGGACGCCCGCCTGCAGGACGCCATCCAGCACTACTGGGATGCCCGACAGGCGCAGCGGCAGCAGCAACTCGATCGCGGTACTATCGACGCCGGCTCCCGCGCCGACGTCACCGGCGGCAGCCAGATGGGCGTGCTGGAGATTCTGGCGGTGGACATCCTGGAGGAATTGGTGCGGGAGCACGCCATCCAAGCCACCCAGCGCGTGCAGCAACGGAATGAGCACCTTGTGGGCGACCGCGATAGGACCGTTGCCCACGTAGGCCACCCGGGCCGCGGGGTCGAGCTCTTGGGTGATCTCGTGGACGTTGCCGACGGTGGGGATGCCTTGAGCGACGAGGAAAGAAACGGCGCGGCGCAAGAAGGACCGGTTAGCGCGCGAAGAGAGTGATGTCGGGGCAGACGGCTATGGCGTGCTCGGCGGCGGCGCGATCAACGGCGAAGTTATGCCAACCCCCCAAGAAGTAGTCGTACATCCGGGCCACGCTGGGCTGGTCGAGCGCGGGAAGCGTTGGGGCCGGCTGGTGTATCTGCCCCCCCGGCGGCGTGGTCATCCCAGCCTCCAGACGGTGCGGAAAATAACGAGACCGGGTACGCCTGCCGCCTTTCCTGGAAGGGCGGCAGGGGCCGAACAACGCTATCTGAGTAAGACGACCGCGCGAGCGCGGAGCTTAGTACCTGCTGCTGCGCTGCTGTGCGAAGCAGTCGCTGCAGTAGACAGGCTTTCCTGAGGTGGGCTGGAAGGGCACTTGGGCCTCCCGTCCACACGCGGAACAGGTTACGGTGTACATCTGGCGAGGGGCGCGCTCACCGTAGCTGTCGCGACGATCATTACTTGAGCCATCACCATAACCACGAGAGCGCTCTCCGCCACGAGAGGCTCCTTTCCGAGCGGCACGACACTCCGGGCAACGACCCGGCTCATTGGTAAGTCCTCGCGAAGCGAAGAACTCCTGCTCGCCAGCCGTGAAGATGAACTCTCGTCCACACTCCCGACAAACAAGCGTCTTATCCATAGAAATCATTGGAACTCACAAAACCTTCCTGCGAGAAACACACGGGGATCGCGGTTCGTCTAGCCCTGCCCTATGTCCGCAGAAGGCACATTGCCAGCGACGGGAAGAGGGAAACGGTCAAGTCGACTCTCAAATCCTTGGACTAGTGTACCACACGAGCGCTCTGTGCCAAAGTCGTTAGTCGTTATGCCGTTCCGATTGAGGCTTCCGTGTACTGTAGCGTCTGAGTCTCCGTCTCATTGGCTCGGTGGCTGCCGGCAATCGCACCCCGATCTAGCCGCCCACCGATCACCATTGGCCGCTGACGGAGCTGATGCAACCTGACTACCCGTGCCTTGCCCAGGGGCAGCGCTTACGCACCTTCCCTCGCCTCCCGAAGACGCTTGGCTATGAGCGTAGGATCCACCCGCTGTACGTCGGTGATGACGTGGAGCAACTCCAGGAAACGGATGACGAGCCCGGAGAAGTCGAACTGCCACCAGAATAAGCCGTGGAAGGCAGAGCGCTGGAAAGCATGGTGGTTGTTATGCCAGCCTTCGCCACCCGCCAGTAACCCGACGAGCCAGTGATTCGTGCTGCGATCACCGGTCTTGAAGGGCCGTTTCCCGAAGACGTGGCACACGGAGTTGACGCTCCACGTCACGTGATGGACGAGGAGCATACGCACGAAGCCGCCCCAGATGAGGCCACGCCACCCATCTACGGCAAAGGGGATGGCGAGCGAGA
>JAMCTA010000144.1 GCA_023381895.1 Chloroflexota bacterium | reverse complement strand
CCACGAAGGTCTTGGGACCGAATACCGGCCAGTGGAGGAAGCTGAGCAACAGCGAGAAGCTCATTGGTCCCAGGTGGAAGATGAGAAACCCCAAGATCCAGGGAGAGATCCAGAGGTAGAAGAGGACGTTCTCCCGCTGTCTGCGGCTCAGGCGCCGTCGGCCAGCTACGACCGGCACCAACATAGATGGCACGTCTGCCACTGGCGCTAGACCGCCTTCGCAAGCCGGCTGTTGACTTCCGGCGTGATCTTGGCCACCGCCTCAGCCGGGCTTTCCTTGTTCAGCCAGACCAGCGCCAGCTCGTCGTTCACGATCTTCTCGATCGCATGATCATGGTTGAACATCGCCGCCATCCGCGCCGTAGGTAGCTCCTTGAGGAAAGTATCCATCCCCGGCGGCCCAGGTTGCTTCACGTACAAGTCAACCGCCGCCTTCAAGGCCGGCAACGATCCTTCCTTCACCAGGGCATTCTCGGCATACGAGCCAACCAGGAAGGCTAGCAGCTTCCAGGAATCATCTGGCTGCTTACTCCCTTTCGAGATTCCAATCGTGTGGACGAAGGTGCGAGCTGGTGAGACGTGGCCCGGTCCGGCCGGCATCGGCGCGATTCCCCAGGGGAACTTGAGGGTCTTCTGGTACGGGGGGATAAAAGCATTGTGCATCTCGGCCATGCCGATCCGGCCCGAGGCGAAGACGAAGCCGCTCTGCATCAGCTCCGGCGTGGGCATCACCTTCCACAGATACATGGTGTTCCAGAGCCATTGCAGACCAGCCAGGGACTCTGGGCTCGAGAGTGTCAGGTGGGTGTGGGAGGCGTCAAACTCATGGCCTCCGAAGGCCCAAACCACTGGGTCGTACCCGGTCTGGGACTTCTGGATGTACCACCAAAGACCATAGTCGGTGGTGTTGGGATTACTGGTCTGGTGGGTCAGGGTCCGGGCATCCGCCAGCATTTCATCGTAGGTCCAGCCGGCCTTCGGGTAGGGCAGGTGGGCCTGGTCGAAGAGCGTCTTGTTGTAGAAGATAGCCGTGGCGAACATGCGCCAGGGAAGGCCATAGTACGTGCCCTCGCCGAAGATCTTGCCATTGTAGCGCGAGTAATTCCGCGCTGCCGGATAGTAATCGTGCAGGTTCAAAGACTTATCCGTCGTGAGGTACGCGTCCAGGGGGCGCATGAAGCCTGAGTAGATCCACGATTCGTAGGGGATCTCCGCGACGTCGGGGCCAGCGCCACCAGCTATTTCGGTCGTAATCTTAGAGTTGTATGCTGACCAGGCCAGACTTTCCAGAGAGATGCGGAGGTCCGGGTGTCCTTTCGCGAATTCCGCGAGGTCGTCCTTGACCATCGCGGTGCCTTCGGGGCTCAGCCACATCGACAGGACGAGGTGGACCGGGGGCTTCGCGGGGGTTGTAGCCGCGGCACTGGCCGGAGCTTTCGTAGCAGTTTCAGCTGCGGAAGACGACTGCGTCGTGCTCGCCTGCGCCGTCTGCACACTGGTCAGTGTCTTCTGCGCTCCGCAAGCCGTCAACAGCGGCAGTACGACCATCGTGCCAGTGGCAGTGACGGCACGAAGGAATCGCCGGCGAGTCAAGGCACTGTTCACAGGGGCGCCGGTGTGCGAACGTGGTCGCTGGTTGGGATCAAGAGGAGCATTCACGGCGAGATCCTTTCTCTGCTTCACCAGATTGGCTCCATCGCTACCCACTGCACCCGGAGCGAACACGGCAGGTCCGGCCGCACGCTCTGGAGAGAAATGCAGGACTGCGAGTTAGGTTACGCGTAGAATAGGCGAAGAGAAGCCGCCGCCGCAAGATGGAATGTTCCATGATGGTTCCAGGAGAGTCCCAACAGCAAGACGGACCGGCTAGTCAGCGCTTCGGGCCGCCCGATGAGTTCGTTGATCTGGTCCGCGATGCCCTGCTGCACCTCTACGATCTGGCCCACCTGCAGACTCACCCGCTGACCACACTAATTCAGCGCGCTCGGAAGCTGCCGGAGCCTGCAGGCGCCCTACTGCGCCGTGAGCTGCTCGAGGCCATCGAGTCGCTCCGCCCCGCTGCCGGTGTCCCCGCCAGCTCCCGCTCTTGGCGGCTGCACCAGGTCATAGAGCTCCGCTACGTTGCGGAAGAGGACGTATCAGAAATCCTGCGAGAGCTGGTCATCAGCAAGAGTCAGTACCACAGAGAGCATCAGCACGCTCTTCGGGGCATTGCCGCACTCCTGTGGGAACGCTGGGAGCTACGTCAGCACGAGAGCGCGGCGTCAGGGGCCCCCCGGCCACGGGCAGGCGCTACCGCGCTGGTCGAGCACGAGGCCGCTCGCCTGCAGCAGCAAGAGGTGGTTCGCTGGATCGACCTGGAAGAAGTGGCGCAGGGAACTATCGAGCTCCTCGCCCCACTCTGCCAGCACCGCAACGTTGCGGTGCACGTTCTCTCGACACAGCCGCTTCCTCCTATTTTTCGTGAGCGCACGGCACTGCGACACGCTCTCCTCATTGCGCTCACCCACGCCATCACCGCAAGCGAGCAGACGTCAGTCACCGTGCAACTCAAACCCTGTCTGCGGGGTGCTGAGATCAGCATTACGGGGCGCTGGGCAGCAGGGTCAGACGCTGTGCAAGCAGCCCTACAGGAGAGCCGCCCTTTCGTGGACACCCTCAGCGGTGAGCTCATCCTCGAACGAGCGAATGGCATAGAATCCTGCTCCACCATCCGGTTGATCCTTCCCAGCAGCAGCGATCAGGTGTTGCTGGTCGTCGATAACAACGGAGACTTCGTTCGGCTCGTACAGCGCTATCTGACTCCCGCCGGCTGGACGGTCGTCGGTGCCGCAACCGTCGACGAGGCGGTACAGCTGGTGGCCCAGGCCAAGCCGAAGGCAATCTTGCTTGATGTCGTCATTCCTGATCGAGATGGCTGGGATCTGCTCCAGTCGCTGAAGCGCTCAGCAGCGACGCGCGACATCCCCGTCATCATCTGCTCCGTACTCGACGAACCGGACGTCGCCATTGCTCTAGGCGCGATGGCCTACCTACACAAGCCAGTCAACGGCGACCAGCTACTCGAGGCTCTGGCACGCGCCGGTTAGTGGGAGCTTTCCCCTAGAGGCACAGCGTGGGCCGGCCGGGGAGGTGGTAGAGAACCAAGCAGCGCTTCGAGCAGCGTCAGGAGCTCGTCGAGACGGAAGCCGCCAGGCACAGCAACCACACAAGAGCCAGCCAGCGGTACCAGTCCACCGATATGCTCCTGTGCAGAGACGATGATGACAGGGATGTTCCGCAAACTTTCGCGGGCAGCCATCCTTGCGAGCACTTGTTCGCCGTCGAGCTCCGGCATAGCCAGGTCCAGCACCACCGCATCGACCCGCTGCTGTTGCAGTATCTCCAGTGTCTCCCGCCCTGTGTGCGCGGCGAGCACAGAGAGCCGCCGACCGGGACGCGGACCAGATAGAAAGCGCCGCACGAGCTGGACGAACTGCTGATCATCATCAGCTACCAGGATGGTGTTGATCGGTCTCTGCAGCCGGGCAATGGCCTTGAGCAAGTCTTGCCGCCGGATGGGTTTCGTCAGGCAGGTAGCCACTCCACGCATCGCGGCAGCCTGGGCGGCGTGGGGGAATGGCACTCGAAGCAGTGGGACAGGAATGTGTTCGTCATCCGCCAGGTCGCCGGTGTCGCTGCTGTCGGAAAGGATGGCAATAGCTCCTAGCTCTTGCGCCAGCTGGAGCGCGGTCCTGCGCTCAGCCTCGGCGACCAGCCTATAGCTCACGAGGTAGCGCTGCAGAAACTGCAGAAACTGCTCGTCTGACGTGACCACGACGATGATATGGTCCCGTTGCCGCGCCAGCCAGGCCATCGTTGCCGGCCGGTCCACGGCACTGGATGGCTCCTGAAAGCTCGATTCCAGCGGCAACGTGAACCAGAAGGTGGCGCCAGCGCCCTCCCGGCTCTCTACTCCCATGCAGCCACCATGCAGCTCTACCAAGCGCTTGCTGATCGGCAATCCCAGGCCATACCCGGGAGACCACTTGCTGCCTCGAGCCGCCCCGGCCTGATGAAAGGTCTGGAAAATTTTCCCCTGTTCGTCGAGTGGAACCCCAGGCCCCATGTCGGTGATCCGGACAGTGACCATCCCCGCGTCAACCTGCGCGCTCACTACAACCCCGCCTTGTTCGGTGAATCGAGCGGCATTGGTGAACAGATTGAGCAGCACCTGGCGAACTCGCAGCCGGTCGACGCTCACTGCTGGGAGATCGGGTGGGACCTCCAGCTTAAGCCAGAGTCCCTTCGCCACAAGGTAGTCTCGAACGATGGCACTGGTCTCCTCGATGAGGAGCGGCAAGGCGATCAACTCGCGCCGGAGTCCGAGACGGCCCGTGCCGATACGAGCTAGATCGAGCACGTCGTTCGTCAGACCGAGGAGATGCTGCGCATTCCGGTAGATGGCGGTGATGTCGCGGCGATAGGGAGCAGGCGCCGGCACTCCGTAGCTCTCGGGGGAGACGACCATCAGCTCACTGAAGCCGATAATCAGATTCAACGGTGTGCGCAGTTCATGGCTGATGTTGGTCACGAACTCCGACTTGGCGCGTTCTGCGGCATCTGCAGTCTCCCATGCCATTTCTAGGGCGGCATTAGCCTGGCGCAGACGGTAGTTCGCCTCGTCGAGCTGTTTGAGCGTCTGCACTAGCTGAGCACGGTGGCGGCGTGCCTCGTCAGCGCTTGCTTGGGCCCGTTCTGCGCTGTGTTGCGACCACTCCAAGGCCACCGCGACGTTTCGTTTGAGTGTCCACGCCGCCACGACGGTGAGCAGAAGGTAGCTGCCCGTCGCTACCACCAGCCCTGTATCGACAGGGTGGAGAACACCGGACCGCATCCCCCACGTGAGGAGCGCGACGACCAAGGCATCCGCAGCAAGTCCGGCGAGTGGGTTGAGCAGCACAACAGCAGCGAGCGCAGAAAACGAGTAGAACAGCACGATCAGTGGGCTATGGAAGACAACCAGGGCTGCCGTCGTCGAGAGCACTGAGCTCCCGACGAAGAACAGACTCGCCACTATGGTGGAACGCTGCAGCCACCACGTGCCCGCCAGACCCCCCAACACCACTGGGACGAGAAGCCAGTGATCCTTGAGAGCAGTCCACGAGTCCACTAAGTCCTGGTCAACGAGCAGCGATAGAAAGTGCCAGCTCAGGTAGATCACCGCGGTAGCGCCAACGACCCAGCGTAGGGTGTCGCGGCGGAGATCGGTGAGCACCTCAGCCATCTCGGGGTCCCGGCCCAGATTCTTCGCTACAGCGTATAACACTCGGAGTCCTCCTTTCAGACTCTGTGGCTCCGCACGGTAGGGCGGGTAGCAACAGCAGTGGAGGGTATGTCGACGGCACCGCGTGTCCAGCATAGTCGTTGTACTGCTGGCGTGCAGCGCTACAGCAGCATACACGCCGGGTACCAACCAGCGGGGGGCAGGTCGAAAATTGAATCGTCACGGGGCGGGGTTCGCTTCAGCCCTGCTGGGAATGGTGCGAAGAGCAGACATCGGCGGTGAAGGCGCAGAGCTGGGTCACGGTGACGGGAGAGCGCTACGAGTAGACCTATCAGGTACCATAGGGCGGAAGCCTCCCGTGTCAAGCGAAGCTTTCTGGAGAATCCCACGGCACGGACGGAACTGTTGAGGGCGTGTGAACCGACGTGACTTTCAAGCGCTTGCCGCGATCCGACTCAAAGAAGCCGGGGCGCTCTTGCAAGCCGGACACTACGAAGGAGCGTATTACCTTGCTGGCTACGCTGTGGAGTGTGCGCTGAAGGCGTGTGTTGCCAAGCAGACACAAGCAGAAGCGTTCCCGCCAAAGGACGCCTCAAGGCTATATACTCACGAATTGGGCCTGCTTCTCCAGATGGCAGATTTGAAGCAGGCCCTACAAGGCGATGCTCCGTCTGGCTCACCGTTGGAACGCTACTGGACCGTGGTACAACGCTGGTCAGAAGAGAGTCGCTATGCTCGACCAACCGCGCAAGAGGCGAGGGACTTGCACCAGGCGATTACTGCTCAGCCGGGAGGGGTATTGCAATGGCTTCAGCTGCACTGGTAGGACCGGATATCGCGGGCGGTGAGCGTCTCCTCGAGGAGCTCAGGCGAGAAGGCTTCTCCATCTTCGATGCCTTCTGGTATTTTTCAGCAGCGTCTGGTAGCTGGCGCCTTGCGGTATCGACACCGGAGTGGGATACGCTCGGACCCCTTGGTGCGTATGCGCGCGCGCAGCAGGCGCTGCTGCGGGTACCTCAGCTGAAAACGCCCCTCAAGGACATCGTGCTGGTCCGCCCGACAGACCGGCTGATCGGGGATTTACGGAAAGCGCTGCCTGATGGCGTGCTCATAAGGCCGTACACGGATACTGTCATCCTCCGTGAGTCGATGGAAGAGGACGGTGAAATCACAACCGTGTACGTCTACTGTCTACTCCCGGCGCCTACGCGTCTTGGATTATCGGGCTAGAGGATACATGAGCCGGTAAGCCCGCTTTCCCCTGGGCAGCAAGAGCACGCGCCACGGCTGCGCGTAGAACAGCCCGGAAGGTCTTCTCGACGTGCGCGGCGTGCCATGGCGTTGCGACCAGCCGGCGTTGGGCCAGTGAGCGCCTCAGGGCCCTTCCCTACGCATCCGCGGACACGCCGACCTCACGGGCTCTGCGGAGGAGGCGCCACCCCGATGGCAGCGCCACCGTGACCAGCGCCATCTTCACGAGATCACCGGGGAGGAACGGCAGCACTCCGAGAGTCAGCGCTCCTGCAAAACCAGTAAAGTGGGTGAGCCAAGACACCGCGACCGCATACATCGCCACTTCGCCGGCCAGCAGCGCCAGCACCGTGCGACCGGCGCTGTGATCCCAGCCCCGCTCCGCCAGCCAGCCAGTCACTGCGGCTGCCACTGGGAAATACAGTGTGTACATGCAGGTGGGTCCAATGATCACCGGCAGACCGAGCGCTCCCAGTGACCAGGCGCTCGTCCCACCCGCAAATACGGGCAGGCCGGCGAGGCCCTCTCCGAGGTAGCACAGGAGCGCCAGCGCCCCTCGCCGCGAGCCAAGCAGCGCACCAGTGAGCAGAACTCCGAGCGTCTGCCCCGTGATCGGCACGGGCGTGAACGGTAGGGGAATGCTGATGCGCGCGCACAGCGCCAGGAGCACCGAAAACAGCAGAACGAGAACGCCATCACGCACTACTCCCACCGTGCCAGGAACCACGGCATCGATAAGTGTGCGGCGTGCAGTCACCTGCTCCAACGATCTCTTCTCCTTACGTCTCTCATCCGGCCACACCTGCATGTACACACTGTAGCCCATGGGCGGCCTGTACGGGTCGCCAGCGTACTACTCCCAACTGTCGACCTTCGCCCTCCGCCTCTTGCACGTGGCGTCCGGCACTCTACGCTCGGTGGCTGGCCAGTGCCGCTGGCCAAGGATCGATGCGGTGCAGTGCCCCAGCACTATCTCACAGCAAGCCTGAGCCTATGATCCGCCGTTGCACTCGCGTGCTGCAACCTCTTTGTTACCCTCTATTGCTAGGCTCCCCATCCGTGTGGGGGCCTAGGCGTGTTCCCTGGAGGGCCTAAGACGTGGTGTTGCTCGTGCTCGTGCGCTGGCTGCATCTGCTCGCGGCGCTATTCTGGGTCGGTGGCCAGCTCTTCCTGCTCAGCGTCATTCTGCCGGTGCTGCGAGCACAGCTTCCACGGGCAGACCAGCTGCGCCTGATTGCTGCTGCCGGCCGCCGCTTTGCCGTCTACTCGCTCGCGGCGCTTGGTGTGCTGATCACTACAGGCCTCTACCTAGCCTTCGCCCACGGTCTCAGCTTCCAGGGCCTCGCCGGAGACACGTGGGAGCAAGTGCTGCTCGTCAAGGTCGTGCTCGTGGTCGCCGTGATTCCGATCACCGCAGTGCACAGCGCTATCTACGGAGGCCATCTGGAGCGCCTGGGTGTCGCCACTGATCCCAACCCGGCGCTCCAAGCAGAGCGTCTGCGTGTCCAGCGCCGCTCGCGGGTCCTTTCCTCGGCCACGCTCGTGCTCAGTCTCATCATCGTCGCGTTTGCCGCCTGGCTCGCCTCTCTCGGCTGAGATGCAGACTACCCAGTGACACGACACGATCTGCCCTGTCGCACTCTCGGGCTGTCGTGCGTCTCATGGGGTCAAGGAGGAGGAGCACGCTTATGGAACGCTCGTGGGCAGATCGAGCCATCGCGCTCATCATCGGTCTGGCGCTGGCAGGGAGCATCACTGCGGGGACCTACGTGGTCAGTGCGACCATCCGTTACGTCAAGACCTTCAACAACTCGCTCTTGACGGTCACCGGGTACACACAGCAGCAGATCACCTCTGATGAGGTGAAGTGGGATGGGAGCTTCACGCGTACCGCCCCGGTCGATGCCCTGAAGACGGGCTATACCCAGATGGAGCACGATCTACAGACCATCAAGAGCTACCTCCTGCAGCACGGCATCACTGCCAGCGAGATCACCTTTTCACCCGTCACGATGATGCCGGTCTACAGCGTGTGCCAGGCAGGGGCCTTCGGCAAGGCGCCAGTCAGCGGCTGCGTCAATACCATCACGAGCTACCGTCTCACGCAGCGCATCGAAGTCAACTCGAGCAAGGTGCAGCAGGTGACAGCGCTGGCTCAGAACATCACACCGCTCATCAGCGAAGGGGTCCTCTTCTCCAATGAGGGCTTGCAGTACTACTACACCAAGCTGAACGACCTGCGAGTGAAGCTCCTCACCGCGGCGACAAAGGATGCGGAGAGCCGGGCCCAGATGATTGCCGGCAGCGCCCACGAGCGGGTGGGGCGTCTGCTGTCGGAAGACACTGGCGTGTTCCAGATCACGCCGCTCAACTCGACTCAGGTCTCGAGCGTTGGCACCTACAACACGAGCACCATCGAGAAGCAGATCACCGCAGTCGTGCGCGCGACGTTCACGCTCCAGCCATAGAGAGATAGTGAGTCAGTACGGCGCGCTGTGACGGGGTGACGCCGGCGGCGCCGGTCAGGTGGACGGCTGGTTGATCTGCGGCACGAGCCGATCCATAATCCATGGCTCGCTGCACGTTCTCGTTCGGCCGGGCCCGCTCCGGCAGCAGGGAATCAGTTCTGTCCAAGGCACGGGCCTTTGCGGTAACGTGACAGCTGGCCGCCGGCAGAGTAGTGTAGGGGGGCAGGAAAGGAAGTGAGAGCGATGGCACAGGAAACCTTGCGCTTTGGCATTGTTGGTGTAGGCGGCATGGGGCGAGCACACGCCCGCGAGATTGCGGTGCGCTCCGATGCCCACATCGTAGCTGCTTGTGACGCGAGCGCTGCTGCACTGGACCGCTTCTTCGAGACCATCCCTATGCTGGACCGAGCGAGCGTCGCTGAATTCGCCAGCCTTGAGCAGATGCTCACCCAGGCTCAGCTCGATGCCATCGTGGTGGCCACACCGCATACCCAGCACAGTGCACAGATCAAGCGCTGCCTCGAAGCCGGCCTTCACGTGCTCTGTGAGAAGCCCCTCGCTACGACTGCCGCTGATGCGCGCACCTCGGCCGAGCTGGCCCGGCAACACGGGCGCACCCTTGCCATTGCTTATCAGCGCCACGGTAGCCCGCTCTATCGACGGGCGCACGACGTCGTAGTGAACGGTGAGATCGGCGAGATCGTGCTCGTCACCGTCCTCATTGCCCAGGACTGCCTCGAGAACTTCATCGACCCTTCCAAGACCTGGCGCGCCGATCCCGCGCTCTCTGGTGGTGGTCACCTCATGGACACCGGCAGCCACATCGTCGACATGCTGCTCTACATCTCTGGCCTCGAGCCCGAAGAAGTGTACGCCTCGATCGACAATCACGGCGCGCTGGTCGACGTCGTCTCCGCACTCACCCTCCGCTTTCGCAACGGTGCTCGCGGCACGCTCGCCGCGACCAGCCTCTCGATGGAGCCGTGGCGGGAGGAATTCTCGTTCTACGGTACGAAGGGGGTGCTGAACATTCGCGACGGCCGGATCACACTGCACAAGAAAGGCGAGGATACACGCATCCTCCGGGGGAGCGGTCAAGAGCGGCGCCCCGTTGCCGACTTCATCGAGGCGATCCGCGGTGCCGTGCCTGCTCCGCAGGCACCCGCTGTGTACGGTCTACGCGTCGCCCAGATCACGGAGGCGGCCTACCGCTCCGCGCAGTCCGGCGCCGCCGAACGGGCTGGCTAGCGCCAGCCGGCGACCGGCCAGACCCGGCACGTGAGTACCAACCAGCAGTGCGGCCCAGGCGGGCATGGTGATCCCAGCGATGGGCGGGTGGGCGAACCGAGGCTCCCTCTCGCCAGGCCGCAATTGCGATGCGGCAGGGAGCTGCGCCATTTTCGGCTCCTTCGGTAGCATTCTCATTTGAGTTGACACGGAGGGGTGCTGGCCTACGGCGTAGGGCGGCGCTGCTCCCGCAGGTGCTCGAGAATCCACATCCGGGCCAGGGTGGTAGGACCGATGCCTTGTTCCTGGGCGATCTCCCGCAGCTGGTTAATCGTGTCCTCGCTCAGCTTGATCGTCAGACCCCGCTTGATGAGCGGGCGGGAAAATGTCGCCTGGACTTCCTCAAACTCCTCGGGGAAGTCCTCTGGGCTATGGGTATCCCAGAAAGTTGCTAATGCCTGTTCGTCTTTGAACTTTGGTAGTTGTGATGGTTCGCGTTCTTTTGTCATTATGCTCACCGTCCTTTGCTGCGCTGGTAGCGCCCTGCCTCGGTTCGTCCATAGACAACGATGCTTCGCTCCCGTCCCCGCAGGAGAAAGGGATCGGAGCAACAGGCTTCCTCCACTTCCTCTGGGATCACATGATGTTTCGTCCAGATATGCTCCTGAACAAAAGCGCTGATCCGTACCTCTCGGATATGAATCACACAAAGTAATCCTTTGGAGGATAGTGTAATCCATTCTCGGGTTATTGTCAAGATCAAGGTTTCCACTCAGGACGCTGCCGGCGTCGCGTTCCAGGGTGACCGGCGAGTCCTTTATCGCCCGATGTCCTTGCGCACAAAGCGCACCGAGGCCAGCACCAGCGCCACCATGCCGACTGCCAGGACGCCCAGCATATTCCCCAGGGCCAGACCATGCAGCAGCGGTGTTCCATAGTAGTAGAAGGCGGACAGTCGCAGCATCGCATCCGGCCAGTCCAGATCTGGACCGATAAAGCTGATGAAGAACCAGATCACCAGCAAGAAGCTCAAGAGGCCGGTGTCTATCGCCGTGCGCAGCCAGCCTGAGAGCAGGTAGCCGATGGCAGCCACCAGCAGCCCCAGGGGAATCATGGAGAGCGTGGCTGCGGCCAGATTACCGCCATCGAGCTGCAAGCCTGTGGTGGCCGAGGCCAGCGCCGTGGCGGCCAGAGTCAGCATCCCAATGATGACCGTCGCGGTGGTGAGTGCGGCGAAGCGTCCCAACAGCACCCGCAAGCGTGGCTGCGGCGTGGCCAGCACCAACTCCAGCCGTCCATCCTCTTCGTCGGCGGACCAGTGATTTGCCTGGGTGACCGCAAAAGCCATCATAAGCAGCGGCAGGAAGACGAAGAGTGCACTGAGGATGGTGGCGTTGGTGGTGCGGTCGCTACCGCCGACCTTGTTAATAAAGTCTTTCAGGAGCGGGGAGCTTGCGCTCAGGGTGGCCAGTTGCGCCTCGGTTTGCTTGACGACGACGACCATCCAGCCGGCAAACCCGGCGATGCCCAGCGTCCACCAGCATGCGGGAGCCACGATCATCTCCAGGCTGCGTGTGTAGACCGAGCGCAGCGACCAGGCGTTCACGGGCAGCACGCGCTCCGGTCGAGCGGCCCGTTCAGGCAGGCGCAGCAGATCGGGCAGCGCTACCGTCCCCCCGACATCACGCCGCACAAAGAGCCAGATGGCTGCCCCGCTCAAGAGAAGGCACAGCGCCAGTAGGACCAGCAAAGCGCCAGGATTGGTGCCATAAGCGGGGATAAGCGGTTTGCTCAGGTTATAGTAGTAGACGGGAGAAAGGCGGCTGAGCCACTCGGTGTTGGGGATCACACGATGGGCCATATCCAGCACGATGAAGACCAGCAGCAAGCCACCGGTCATGCCGGACGCCGTGCCGCGCTCCTGAGTAAACTGGGAGAGCAGTAGGGCAATTGACCCAAAGACACCGCAGATCAGCGCGACATTCACGCCAAAAAGCAAAGCATCGCCCAGGCCAAAGTCCGCGCTGACGCTCTTGCCGCCCGCAAAGGTCAGCAATCCGATGAGCAAACCCATCGCCAGCAGCGCTGTCCAAACAGCGGCCAGCTTTTCCAGTGCGATGCGCCCGCGCCCGCGCGGCAGCGAGAGCAGCACGTCCAGAGAGCCGCGCTCCTCCTCGCCGCGCAGCATGCGGCTGCTCACCAGGAATGGCCAGACCGTTATCAGAAAAATCGTAAAGCCGATTTTAAAGGTCGCGTAACCGCCGGGGGTGTCTACCGCGATTGGCTCGGCAATCCAGGCGAACGAGCCAGCCAGGCTGACGAGTGCGGCGCGCGCCGCTGGCGTTGCCACGAGCGCGGGGAAGGACACCAGGACCAGATACACGAGCAATCCCATGCCCACCCCCCAGCCCAGGATGGCGATACGGAAATCGCGCAGCGTTTTCAGGTAGACGCTCCTAAACCACATGGCCTGCCTCCTTGACGACCTGGCCATCGCCCTCGTAGTAGCGCAGGAAGATGTCTTCCAGGCTGGGCTCATGACTCGTCAGGGTGACGATAGGATAGCGCGCGGCTGCCTTGATCGCCGCATCCGCTCCCCCTTGCATCACCAGGCGCAACGTGTGCCCATCAGCCAGTGCTTCTACCTCTGTCACTCCATTGAGCGCCTGGAACTCCTCCGCGGGCACAGCATTGGCGAACGTGATCGTGATCTCATGACGCTTGATGTTTTTCAGCTCAGCCACACCGCCAGCGCGCACCAGTTGTCCCTCACGAATGATTCCCACGCGAGTGCAGGTCTGTTCGACTTCGCTCAGGATGTGCGAGGACAGCAAGACGGTGCGCCCCTCATCGCGCACTTCTTTGATCATCCGGTCGAACTCCTGCTGATTGAGCGGATCCAGACCACTGGTCGGCTCGTCGAGGATGAGCAGGCGCGGGCGATGCATAAAGGCCTGGATGATGCCAATCTTGCGCTTATTGCCACTCGAATACTGGCGAAACTTGCGGCTAGGGTCCAGATCGAATCGCTTGATGAGTTGCTGGAGATAGGCTTGATCAACGCCGCCGCGCAGGTGTCCGAAGTATTCTAGAATCTGCCCGCCGGTCAGGCCGGGGTCGAGCGAAAGCTCGCCTGGCAGATAGCCGGTCAGGCGCTTGATCTCCACCGATTGCTGCCAGCAGTCCAGCCCAGCGATGCGCGCGGCGCCGGCGTCGGCGCGCAGCAGGGCCATGAGCAGGCGAATGGTGGTGGTTTTGCCCGCGCTGTTGGGGCCCAGGAAGCCAAACACCTCGCTCTCTGCCACCTGGAAGGAGACGTTGGTAATGCCGCGCTTCCCGCCGTAGCTCTTCGTCAGCCCCTGTACTTCGATGATTGCTGCCATGCTGACCTTCCTCCACGTATTCAGGCCATTACTCGGGTTCCTTGACTTTATCTAGATACTCGGTCCAGAGTTGTTTGCCCACATCGCTCTTGCTGGGGAGTTGCTCCGGCTCCAGCCAGCGACGGATCAGGTCGCTGAGCGCCTCGGTCAGCTGCTCCATGGATGGCAGATGCTCCTGGCCGATGAGATCAGGCGAGTTGAACATGCCGACCTTCAGAGCGGTCAGCAAATAGGTGATGATGGAAGCTGGAATATCTGCGCGGATCAACCCGGCGTGCTGAAGCTGGACAAAATAGGCGTCAGCATCGCCTACGAGCTGATCGAGAAATCCTGGATCACAGGCTCCGAGAAATCCATTGAAGATGTCTGATTTGCCTCTGATGATGGCGGCCATGAGTGGATTGGAGAGGGCGGCGAGCATGCCGTGGGTGGTGATCCGATGCAGCAAGCCGCCCTCCGGGTCGGCAGCGATACGCCGCTGGAGCTCCTCGCTATAGCGTTGTTGTTCGCGCCAGATAGCGGCGCGAAACAGAGCGTTCTTGTCCTTCCAGTGCAGATAGATGGTGCCCTTGCCCACGCCTGCCTCGCGAGCCACGTCGTCAATCGTGGTTTTGCGATAGCCCCAGCGGACCAGCAGCGTGGTGGTGGCATCGAGCAGGCGCTCCTCGCGACGCTTGCGCTCGTCGGACGCTGGCTGGCGTTCAGGCGGCAGGCCGGGCTGCGCGTTGCGGGTTGGCGCCCGACGGGCAGGATGGTGGATGGTTGCCATACGTGTCCTCGTTCTGCTCGTGCTTACTGTGACCGGATGACCAAATGACTAAATTAACAATACTAGTCATAGTATAGACAGAAACAGGCAGGGTGTCGAGAAGGACCGAATCAGCATCGTGGGGTGGTCGACTTCAAGGCTGGTCGAGGGGAGCGATCGCACCATCTAAATCGGCGACTCGCTGCTTCACCAGACCTGCCTGAATGGTTCCTAGAAGCGCGTTACCCGTGATTTGACTGGTGCCTGACGGTTCCTCACCCTGCCTCCGGCATCCCTCTCCCGCGTGGCGGGCGAGGGATCTCCTTTGGACGGCCTGCGAGTACCAGCCAGAAGAGGCGTAACGGACTACTAGCGCAGCTTCGCCAGTTCCACCGGGTTGCCGCCCTGCCGCGCTGAGGCGTAGATGCCGAAGATGACCGCCATCGTCCCCAGGTTATCGTGGCCACTGGAGAGGGGAGCCTCACCGCTGCGGCAGCACGCGGCGAAGTGGGCAATCTCATTGGTGAACCCGTCATCCGTGGGCAAGTTGCGGCGGTCTGGTTCGACGGGCAGAAAACCGGCATAAGCCCGCGCTCCACCCTTCGCTTCCCGGAGCGCCCCATCGTGGAAACGCGTCGCGTAATAGGCGGGGCCCATGCTCTGTCCGCGCTCTGGGACGGCGTGGATCGCACCATCATCTCCAAAGAGCATGAACGATTCGGAGTAGGGCATGCGGAACCCGCTGTAGGTAGCGAAATGCTCACCGATAGCGCCATTTTCGAATTCCAGGATCACGCTCGCGTAGTCTTCGGCGTCATGCTTGTATGGCGGGCCACCAGGGCGACAGACGGCCGCGACCCGGCGTACGTCCCCGACGAAGTAACGAACGAGGTCGATCCGGTGGACGGAAACCGAGATAACGACCCCGCCACCGGCAAGCTTCCCATCGAACAGCCAGTGGTTGGCAGGCAGACTCCCGGGTAAGTTCTGCATAGCGTCGAAGCGTACCGCCCGAATGGGTCCCAACTCCCCCGACTCGACCACCTGCCGCACCCCTCGATAGGAGGCATGTAGCGTTGCACTTGGGCGACCATCAGGATGACATCAGCTCGCTCGGCTGCCGTGACCATGGCCTGACACTGTTCCATAGAGCAGGCCATGGGCTTCTCCACGAGGACGTGCTTGCCGGCCTCCGCGGCGGCGATCGCCACCTCGGCGTGCAGGTGGTGCGGCAGGCAGATGTCAACTGCCTCGACATCCTTGCTGTTCAACACGGCGTGATAGTCGTCCGACGCCTGGGATGCTTCGAGCTCCTGCGCGCGCCGTTGCGCCAGCTCCAACGAAACGTCGGCTGTGGCGATCACACGGGCCACCTCCGGACCCAGCGTCCTGTACCCGCGGGCGTGGGCATTGGAGATGCCGCCGCAGCCGACCAACCCGATACGCAGCGCCTTGCCGGAAACCATCATCTCACTCCTTCTTCCTCCCCCGCACTCCAGGAGCGGAACTCGGTATCGAGGTCTTCGCGCTCTCCCAGTCCCGCGTGAACCAGCGCTCGGTACCGCAAGCGCAGCACTTCGCCGTCAAGGAGCCGGAGCCCGTCATGGAAGAGCGGCGACGGGTTCAAGAACCCAAATGCGGGAGGGCTGAGCACGAAGAACGGCGGTGGGTGCCGCACATTCTCGGGATGATCAAAGATGGCGATGCCGCCGACCTGCGGCGAGCCGTTCAGGCCGCCGGAATAGTCGGCCCACCGCGCGGGCACACCCTTGTCGGCACTAGTGGCCGGCCCATTAGACGTGAGCAGCTGCCCCTTGACGTCCATGCCCCGTGCTGGCCGGTAGCCCAGTCCGGCATAGCCGCCCCAGGATTGCTCCTGCACTGTGAGCAGTGCTAGGTGGATTTCCGGCAAGACCGGGCGGAAGGTGAGGTCGAAGTCAATGGCGTAGCGATGCCGGCTCGGTCCACCCCAAGGCTGGCGCACTGTCAGCACGCGCTGCTCACGCAGCACCGTTTCCCCCGTTGCGAGCTGCCAGTCGAGTTCTGCGGTCCAGCGCACTTGTTCCGCGGTGGTCAGCTCCACCTCAAGCCGTCGCGTCCGCACCAGGTGGCGGACTGGTTGCTCCTCCCAGAAGTTCTGGCCATTGACGAACTTCCAGCAAAACCAGAGGCCACGGTGGTGGAGATGGTCGTGCGGTGAGGCCAGGGTGAGCGATGATGCATTGCCGTTACCTAGGGTTACCGGGTGGAAAAAGGGTTTGGCGTCCTCAGCGCCAAAATGGTAGATGGCGAGCAGGTGCCCCGCGTGCCGGATGGCGAGCTGCCGCCCAACATCAAGTGTTGCTTCCATGAGACCTCCCCAGGTAGCGGACGGTGCCGTCCGCCGCAGGCACGTGAGTGGATACTCTCTACTCGGACCTTATGCTAGTTGAACCGTGACGGGGGTGCGCCCGCATGCATGATAGACAACTTCGACGATTTCTGCCTGTGGACCTACATCGTGGTGGATGAACTGTGGCAGCGCATCGCCCCGTGGATTCGCCGTCCCGGCCCAGCACCGGACTGCTCGGACAGCGCGTTGCTGATGCTGGCGCTGGTGGGGGAGTGCCGGGGGTGGAACATGGAGACGGAACTCTTGAGCCACTGGCGGACGCCTGGCGCCGGTGAAGCCGACCTCGTTCATGCAGAACAGCACACCCTCATCGAGCACGATGCCACAGCGGCCACCGTGTCGCGGCGACTGGACGGTGTGCCCAGGAAGAGCGTCTGGGTGGCGCTGGTCTTGTAGGCAAAGTTCGCTTGCGCTTCCGGTCTTTCCTTGCCCGCGAGCAGATCAAGGCGGCGTGGCACGGTTCATCGAGGCGCCCCCTTGATGTTATGGGCTCAGTCACATAATGGTAAAAGGCTCTGAAAGCAGGCACGAGCGGCCTCATCTGCAGACATCTGCCACAGTGTCTCGTTGAACATCTCAATGGAGTACCAGCTGCTATAGCCGTGCTGTTCCAGCGTCGAGATCAGCGCCGGCAGATCGAGAATCCCCTGGCCCGGCAGGACACGATCGGTGTTGCAGTTGCTGAAATCAGCCGGCTTGTCGCGCATGTCGTTGAGGTGGACGTGCTTGATCCAGCGCACGGTATCCGGTGTGAGGTGCTCGGACTTGGTGGGCGTCGTGTAATAGTGCGCCGCGTCGAACAACACACCAAGTTGGGGATGCTGCACCTGTTCTACGATCCGTACGGCGCTCTGCAGGCTCTTAACCACCGGCGACCAGTTGAACTCGAGCGCAATGACGACGTCGAATCTCTCAAGTGTAGCTACCAGTCGAGCAAGCACACGGGCAATAGTAGCAAGCGTTTCCGGTGAACGCTCCGGAGGGCCATCAGTACCAACGACGAGAATTCCGCCGCCAAGCGCGTGGATGAGCGCCGCATTCTCGCGGTGCCTGTCGTGATTGGCGCGCTGTGCATCCGGCGACGTAAAGCATTCCACCTGCGCCTCGAACCCGCCGATGCAACGAAAGCCACGCCGGCCGAGCAACGCCCGTGCCTCAGCGATGGTATGGCCTTGTGCTAGCCAGTCTTTGAGCTGGTTGAGCTTGAACTCCACCTTCTGAAAGCCGGCCGCAGCATAGGCGTCGAGCGCCTCCTCCAACGTCTGCTGCCGCGTAGAGACCGAGTTGATGGCGAGCTGGGTTACCTTCATCGCTAACGCACTTCCCCAATCTCGATCAGGCGCTCCATCACGCGGACATCCCAGACACAGGTCTCCGCTGGTGCCCTGAGCGGTTCTTCCCCACTGAGCGCCCGGAGGAAGCCCTCCGCCTGCCGGTAAAAGGACCAGGACACCGGCGCGTGGTAGCGGGCCGTCTCGAAGCGTCCATCACGCTCACGCAGCAGCGTTACCTCTGCCACCCGCTGCCGGTTCAACGGGGTGGGCGTCTTGATTCGGAGCTCACCGCGCGCGAAGGTCAGCGTGGTCCATTCGCGCCATTCGTGGGCGGCACTCGACGCACCGCGCACCGTGGCGAGCACATCGCCGCACCGTGCAGTTGCGACCAGCGCCAACCGGCCCTTGAAACAGGCCGAATGCGGCTCTAGCTCCGCACCAAGGAGATGGTGACAGAGGTTGATGTTGTGGGAGAAGATGTTGACCAGATAGCCATAAGCCTCGCGTTGCCGCGGCGACCGGCAGCCGTCTGGGTAGACCGGCACGGGCGGTGGTACCGGCGTTGGGTCATCCACTACGATGTGGCCGCCCTCATTGTGTCGCCAGTCGCCACCGTTGCACAGAGCGTCGATGGCGTGAAGCGGCCCGAGCTCACCGCTCTGGCGGAACTGATCGATGAGCTGCTTCGCCAGCTCCACTCCCGTATCGTAGCGCTTCATGAACCCGACGGCGTAGAGGAGGCCGCGCTGGCGGGCCAAGGCAGCGAGTTCCTGGGCCTCATCCAGACGGCCTACCATCGGCTTTTCCGTCAACACCGACTTGCCTGCTCGCAGGATCTCCTTCACGAGGCGGTAGTTGTTGGGCCACTGCTGCACGCAGATCACGGCCTGGATGCGAGAGTCGGCGAGGAGCTCCTCGACGTCCCCATACACTTGGGGAATGCGGTAGGCGGTCGCCACCGCTTCCGCTAAGCGGCGTTTGAGGTCCACCACTCCGGCGATCTCGCACTTGCCGACATCGCGCAAGCGGGCGTAATTGGCTAGATGGGCAGTTTGCCCCATCATGCCCGTTCCGACAAAACCAAGAATAGGTACTCCCATCGTGTCTCCTAAACCGCTCCAATCCTCTCGCCCCACACAGTCACGCTAGATACTGTATGTGATAGCATCCCTATGAACCGTGGCCGACGGTTGCTTGTTGGAAAAGAGCGGGAGCTATCGGGCACGCCACGGACGTGACAGTTCGGTCTCGTCCAGCGTAAGCCAATGATGGATCCCCCGTAGCAGTTCCATCATAACCCCGGCTGTATCTTGCGTGGCCAGGTGGGGCAATGACCTGCGCGGGTGAGATTCTTCTATGAGGCGAGATGCCGGCAAATCTCGTTGACACTGAACACGCTACGCCGACAACGCCACCCAGACCGGGCTCGCCCAGGCCAGCTCACCATTCTCAAAGGCAATGCGGGGATAGATCCAGGCAGCGGTGAGCCCGCTGGGTGGCCGCACGTTCAGGCGCAGCTGCCACCCCGCCGTCCGCCCATCCCCCTGGTACTCCGCCACCTCCTGTCCGTTGACCACCAGCGTGATGCGCTGCACCGCGACCGGCGCGCTCACCCGAACCACCACGACCACCTCGCCGTCCGCGCTCTCGACCGCGCCGCCCATCAAGACCCCATTCACCCGAAAGTCCAGGAGGCACTGCAGCCCCGAGGTGCCGAAGCAGCGCCGGGCCTGCAGCGCCTCATACAATGCCGCGCGCGTCAGCGCCGTGACGTAGAGGCCCGTTTGACCAACGCCGACGTGGTCGCCGCTGCCGATAAAGCCGAGGCGTAGTCCGCGGTGCAGGGCGTCGTTCACATAGTGGCCTGGCTCCTCGATTTCCGGGAAACCCGTCGAGCCGGGGCAGCCCCGCCACTCGGCGCTGCCGCGATAGTCCTGAAAGATCTCCACGACCGGCATCAGGTCAGGATCGACGTAGCCCCAGGGATAGGGATGGTTCCGGTTGGCCGGATGGTGCGGCAGCGTCAGCACCGGCTGGCCGCGCAGCCGTTCCCAGAGGTCGGGCGAGGTGTTCCCCGGATTGTCCGCCGCGCTGGGACTATAGACGGTGGGCCCGCCCTCCTCGCCGAACCAGTGCACGTTGAGGTGTCCAAAAGGTCCCTTCCCGTAGAGTTGCGCGCTGTGCGAGCCGGTCCATTCGTAGGAGGGAATGGTGACGAAGTGGCCAGGCCAGTGGTAGAGGGCACAATACTTCAGGTTCTCCTGCTGGACCAGGGCGTCGGAGTTGAAGCAGTGGTCGGTGACGGCGGCGAAGCCGTCGCCCATCACCTCGCGGGCGTGGCGCCAGTTCAACTCCGGCTCGCCATCGGCCGCCCGCATGCAGGAGGAGCGGTCGGTGTGGATGTGCAGGTTGCCGAAGACCAGTTGGTAGGTGGTGCCCGCGTCGGTCAGCGTCGAGACCGGCGGCGCCGGGTTGCGGCTGGACGGTCGGTACCAGGTGTGCGGCGGCAGGGCGTGCACGGGGATCGTGGTGGCGCTGACCGGCTGGTCCACCAGCGGCAGTTGTGTCAAGCGGATGCTGAGGACGCTCTGGTGATCTTGGAAAGCGCCGCGTTGAAACCCACCGGCGCCCCGCGGGTCGTGGCTGAGCGCCACGGCCAACCTTCCCGACGGCAGCCGGGCCACGCTGAGCGGCCCGGCGTCGCCGGCGCTCTCCTGGAGGACGGGCGCCTCCTGCCAGCCGGCGGTGGTCAGTCGTGCGGCATGCACGCTGGGCCGGCTGCCAGTGACGTAGTGGTACCAGAAGAGCTGCAGATTCCCTGCGCCATCGGCGGCCAGGGCCGGGCGGGCGCCGCCTAGCGCCGGTGCGACGATCCCCGACCGTTGCAAGGACTCCGGCAGGCCCTTCGCTTCCGGCACGGCCCCGGTTCCCTGACCGAGTTGCACGACGTACACCAGGCGCTGCTTGCTGAAGGAGGCGAGCTGGCGCTGGCGCCGGGGGTGCTGCACGAAGGAGAAACTCTGCCAGGACAACAGTCCCCACTCAGCTTGATAGGCGACGTAGGCCAGCCAGGCCGTCTGGTCCACCGTGGCCAGCGCTGGATACTGGCAGGGGCCGCTGCCTCGGGCCAGCAGCTCGACCGGCCCCAGCAGGCCATCGACCAGTCCCGCGCAGCCCTGAATCACGTACTCACCATCCGCGAAGGCCGTCCAGGCGATCTGCATCCGCCCGCCAGTGTCGCTGGCGATGGTCGGGTCGTAGCACCACTGCTGCTCACCGCTCACCACCTCTGCGGTCACCGGTGAGGTCGCGTCGAGCCGGCAGCGGCGGATCCGGCAGCCGTCTGGACGGTGCTCTTCCCAGACCGCCCAGACGGCGCCATCTCCCGTCACGGTCAGCGCCGGGTTGACGGCGCGAGCCGCCGCATCAGCAACGAGCGGGCGACGCGGGCCGATGGCCCCGCCAGCGATCCGCACCGCACTGAGCGTCCAGCCGTTCGCACTGCCTTCCGGCCAGCTCAGCCAGATGCCGCCGGCGTCCGCTGCGATGGCCGGTCGCAGCACGTAACGCGCCGTTGTGACCACTCGTGGTTCTGGATCGCCGGCCCGCTTGAGCAACAGGCGATCGCCGTCGGGTCCGGTCTTGATCCAGGCCACCCAGGACACACCGTCTGGGTCGACGGCCACGACCGGGCTGACGTGGAACCGATCGCCGGGAACGCTCCCAACGTGGACGGTCTCTCGATGGGCTGTCTCTGTCGTTTCCGTTGCTTGCACCGGCTCTCCTCACCTTCCGTTCACTCGTGCGCCATTGCGCGGGCGTCCTGCTGGAGCAGCGGATCGATCTGTGCCTTCATCCGGGCCACGACCTCCCGCACTGACGGCAAGGTGCAGACAAGCCAGACCTCGCGCTGGAAGATCAAGGGTAAGCGATCCACCGGTTACGAGGACCGGTTCCAGAG
>JAMCTA010000046.1 GCA_023381895.1 Chloroflexota bacterium | reverse complement strand
CCCACAGCACATGCTCGAGCACGATGCCGTGCAGCGCGTGCGCCACGGCCAGCGTGTGGCCATTCCCGCGGCAGACGGTCTCACCGCGTTGCTCACCCCAGATGGCACGCTCGTTGCTGTGGGGACAGTGACACACGGCGTTTTCCAGCCGAAGCGAGTGCTTGCGCAGGGTGAGGAAAGCCCAACGGCCCGATCAGCGTAAGCGCTGTGAGCACTCACAGCAACGCGCGAGCGACTACGTTGTGCGCCTCCCGGATCTGCCCTTGCTCTATGATCCAGCGCAGCCCGCGAATGGCGCTGATGTCGGCTGTGGCGATGGCATAGTGGAGGGCCAGATTCTCTGACCGCTCCTGGAGCTGCAAGCGGGCGATAGCCTCTGCCGGGGTCATTCGCCCCCGGCTCAACGTACCGAGGAGAGCGTGCTCGCGGATGTGGAGCAGCACGAGCTCCTGTTCCTGCTCACCGAGACCGAACTGGGGAAGGACGGCAGCCGCGATACGGGCAGACTCCAATGGATGATCAGGGTCGAACGGGTCTCGCCCTTTCCCCACATCGTGAAAGAGCACCGCGACTCGGGCGAGGTACTGATCCCGCGGCGCAAGTTGGCTCGTGTCAAGTAGGGCCATCACCTCAACAGTGTGTTCATTGGGATCGGTCGTGCGTCCCCGCGCTGGGTCGAAGTGCGGGCTGTGCTGCTGGAGATTGATGAGATGAGGATGACTGCTGTCGAGATAGCCGAGGAGGTCCCGTGCACTGCTCTCCTCGAGCTGGTCACCGGACCATGTCAGGCGCGGAACTTCACCTGTGCCCGGAACGGATGAGCGCGCTGTGCCATCGATGTACCACCGCTTCCGCCCTTCTCGCCGGAAGCGGTGCGTGTCTTCGTTATCCATAATGTGGATCACCTTGATCCCGTCCACGCCATCTCCGTGCGGCTTCCATGATCACCGTGCACATCACGATAACTGGTAAGCCATAGCGCAAGCGCACGGTCACTCGCAGCAGTGGTAGGGCTTGCCAACCTGAGGAGTGTACTGCCGCAAGATAGCCACCAGGATGCGACGGAGCTCGAGTTGGACAAACGGCACCCCCATACACGTGTGAGAGCCAGCCCCGAAGGGAAAGTAGACGCCAAAAGGAGCATTGGGAGATGTGTCCAGATCCCAGTGCTCGAGGCGGAAGGCGAGTGGAGCACATTGGGACGCGCTGGCTTACTCATCTCTCGATGCTTCATCACGCTCACCACGGATCTCGACTTCCCCCGATGCCGACCGAGCGTGAGGGTCACGCGGTCAGCCTGGTGGGCACGGAGCCAGCGCGGTGGATGCACGCACGATGAATTGGGTGGGCAAGACGGTGTGTGGCAGAGGTGTGCCTGGTTGCAGTGGCGATTCGATGAAGGCAACGAGGAGATCGATCGCCTGGGTCACCACGCGATCAAAGGGCTGAGCAACGCTGCTGATCGGTGGATAGAGGCTGCTCGCGAAGAGGTCGTCATAGCTCACGAGGCTCATCTGGTCGGGCACGCGCACCCCCGCCTCGTACAGCGCACGGAGGACGCCGAGCGCTAGAATGTCGCCAGCAGCCACGATCGCCGTGGGGCGCGATGTAAGCGCCAGAAGATCTCTCGTCGCCCTGTAAGCGTGGGCGAGCGTGTAGCCGAAATCGAGGTGAATGAGCGCGGCATGTCGGGGGAGATGATGCTCTGCGAGCTTATGTCTAAAGCAGTGCAAACGCGCCTGGTCGACAGGGTGAGGGTCGCTGGTACCCACGTAGGCTATCCGGCGGTGACCAAGCAGCACGAGGTGATCGACAGCCGCAGACAACCCCTCTGATGGATCAACGATCACCGTTGCAGTAGCAACCCGACGGAGAGGACGCCGGATCTGCACGACGGGGATGCCTTCAGCGATGGCCTGCTCGAGCACCTCGTGATTGAGTGGGCAATCGAAGAGTAATCCATCGACTCGCCGGTCGAGCAGAAACTGCAGGAGGCTCCGGCCGTCACCCAGCGCTCCCGACTCAGTATTGGCCTCGACGAGGTGGAAGCCGTGACTCGTAGCAGCATACGCGGCGACACGGCTCAGCTCGAAGTCGAGCTCAGGTGGCCACGCCTGCTGTTGAGAACGCGGTTGCCTCAGGACAAAGCAGAGCGTGTTGCTGCGCCGCCGGCGCAGACTCTGAGCAAAGGGGTTGGGCGAGTAGTGGAGCCGCTCAGCCGCCGCGAGCACTCGCTGCCGAGTCTCTTCAGATACCCGTATGTTGCTGTGGGCACCGTCGAGTACGACGGAGACGATCCCCCGCGACACGCCAGCAAGGCGGGCGACGTCCATACTCGTGGGAAGTACGCGCAACGACTGGGCCACGACGGCAGCGTTTCTCTTCGATTACTCGTGTTATTAGAGTGAATAATGAGCATAACACGCTCCTCCCAGAATGCAAGTAACGCGCGCGCGCCGGATCATCACGGTCGCTACACCGCGCGTGCCCGGCGAGAGCGCATCTCTTACGGGAGTGCCACGCGCTCGGCTCCCGGGAGTCGGGAAGAGGGTCCCAGACAGGTGCGGGGACCATGCTACTGGAGATGAGCCTCACGGTAATGCTGCCATCGCTCCTCCTTCTCTTCCTCTCGGGGACGGCGCCCATCTCTATCTGCAACAGCCACTCTGTCGTGCAGTCGCGTATCGAGCGCGGTATGGTAGAGACAGCACGCGCAGATGGGAAGGACGAAGTAAAGTAATGAGTGCGGCAGCAGGATCTCCCGCGATGGGCACTTCCAGCACTAGCGCCTATGATGTCGTCGTAGCCGGCGGCGGTCCGGGAGGCTACGTCGCAGCGATTCGGGCGGCACAACTCGGGCTCAAAGTCGCGGTCGTCGAGCGCGATGAGCTAGGGGGTATCTGCCTCAACTGGGGCTGTATCCCGAGCAAGACGCTGCTGCGTAACGCGGAGATCATCTCCCTCATCAAGCGCGCGGGTGATTTTGGTGTCACAGTGGGTGAAGTCAGTGTCGACTACAGCGCGGGCATACGGCGCTGCCGCAAGGTCGTTGCCACGCAGGTCCGTGGGGTCAGCTACCTGATGCGCAAGAACAACATCGATGTCATCCGCGGCTCAGCCACACTCCTAGCCACGGATCGCATCGGCGTAAGCGGCGGGAGCACTGGTGATCGCGAGGTCTACACCAAACACATCATCATCGCCACGGGCTCGCGTGTACGGCCGCTGTCCGGTGTCACGGTGGACGGTGAGCACATTGTGTCCTCAAAGGAGATCTGGTCACTCGATACACTGCCGCAATCGGTGCTCGTCATTGGCAGCGGCCCCATCGGTGTCGAGTTTGCGACCGTGTTCTCAGCCTACGGCAGCTCCGTCACGCTCGTCGAGTTCCTGCCGCGGCTTCTACCAGGAGAAGATGCCGAGATCAGTGCGGAACTAGCGAAGAGCTTCACGAAGCGCGGCATGAAGGTGCTGACTGCTACTGCTGTGGTGAGCGCCGCAGTGGTCGATGGCAAGGTCGAGGTCAAGCTGGCTCCGGCCCCAGGGGCAACCGGCACAGAGCAGACGGTGACGGTCGATCGGGTTCTCCTCGCGGCAGGCTTTACGCCCAACAGTGACAACCTGGGACTGGACACAGTGGGTGTCACAATCAACGAACAAGGCTACATCGAGACCGACGACTACATGCGCACCTCAGTACCCTCGATCTTCGCGGTTGGTGATGTGACTGGGAAGCTGCCGCTGGCACACGTCGCTTTTGCACAAGGCGAGGTGGCTGCCGAGACGATCGCCAGCCACCCCACCGTCAAGCTCGACTACCAATCGATGCCACGGTGCACGTACAGCCAGCCACAAGTCGCTTCCATCGGGCTCACCGAGGCGCAAGCCAAAGAGAAGGGCTACGAGGTCGCCGCTGGCATCTACCCCTTCCGCCCGAATGGTAAGGCCCAGGCACTCAACGAGCTCGAGGGCCAAGTGAAGATTGTTGCCAATGCCAAGACGGGTGAGCTCCTCGGGGCACAGATGATCGGCCCAGAAGTGACCGAGCTCATCGGCGAGCTCTCGATCGCACGCATACTCGAGTCCACTCCTTTCGAGCTCGGCCGCTCAGTGCACCCGCACCCGACGCTCTCAGAGGTAGTGGGGGAAGCAGCTCTGGCCACGGAGGGGCACGCCATCCATCTCTAGCCAGCCCTTCCTTGTGGTGAACGTGACGGAACCGAGCCTCCGGAGTACACTAAGGCATTCACTCGCAGCCGGATCTGGAGGCTTCGATGGTGCTGGTCTCACGCTCCTTTGCCGTATATCGAACCCTAGCCGTACTGTTCACTACCCTAGCACTCTGCGCTGGCTCCACAGAGCCAGTGTCCGCGGCTGGTGGTAGCGCAGGGGGAAGTCTAGCCCCGGGAATCGCTTCCCAAGATCTATCGCTGAACTTTGGAGACTTCACAGCAAGGGGTCAGGTCGACTACCCTGCGACGGCGACCGGTCCACTGCCGGCGCTGGTGCTCATCCCTGGCTCGGGCACGGAAGATATGAATGCCGACATTCTCGATCCGGCGACACATCACGTGCTGTCCCACATCTTCCTTGACATCACGAACGCAGTAGTCCCTCAAGGGTACGCCGTCGTGCGCTACAACAAGCACTACGTGGTCAGCGCCACGCAGGCCGACACGCGTGCGTTCCATACGAAGCTCACCCTGCAACAGATGCTGGTAGAT
>JAMCTA010000080.1 GCA_023381895.1 Chloroflexota bacterium | reverse complement strand
CAAGGCCAGCGAGCACATCGGCGGCATCTTCTCCGCCCCAATCCCCAACTACCGCGTGGGCAAAGGCTTCACTGTAGCTTTGACTGCCACGAGGATTCACGCAGACAACGGCAAAGCCAGCGCCGGAGTAGACGTGGAACTCGTCAAAGAAGGTATGACCGTAGAACATGTGGGGTCCACCGTGGACGTTCAGGAGCACCGGGTAGCGCGTGCCGGACTGGAAGCCCGCGGGGCGCATCACCTAGCCCTGCACGGTGAAGCCGTTCCGCTCGAAGTGGAACTCTTCGTGTGCCATGAGCTCAACCTGATCCAGCCAGACGTCATTGCAATGCGTCAGCTGGTGCTCGTCGCTACCGTCAGCACGGCAGAGGAACACCTCCGCGGGCGCCGCGGCTGAGCTTGCGGTGAAGGCAATGAGCTGGCCGTTCTGCGAGAGCGAGAAGTCGCTGACCTGACGTAAGCCGGTGATGACCGCGCTGGCGTGGGGCTCAGAGCCCGTAACGACGCGATAGATGTGCACACAGCCCTCGGTCCGGATGAGACCGTACAGCGTGGAAGCGGCTGGCCACGCGAGCGAAGCATCGGAAGGCACGAAACTGCGATCGAGAGAGTCGGTGAGACAACGGCCCGTCCCGCCGGTGGACGGGAGTATGAAAAGGCGCTGGTGGCGGCCGCCGTCATTGGGGAAGCGGTCGCCGATGTAGGCGATGTGGTTCCCATCAGGTGAAAATGCGAGGGAGCTGATGGCCTCTGCCGTCGCGGTGAGCTGCGTCGCTTCACCCCCCTCAGACGGCATTACCCAGATATCAACGGCATTGTCATAATCGCGATCGGCGTGGCGAGCAGCGAGAAACGCTAGACGGGCTCCATCCGGTGACCAGCGCGGCGCCACGGCATTCCAGTTACCGCTCGTGAGCTGCTGGGGCTCTCCACCGCTGATGCCGACTGTAAAGATGTGCGGATGAGTGTCATGGATGAAGCCCTCACCGTTGTACTTATAGCGGAGAGTGGTGATGATGCGGGCTGGTCGGGACTTGCTGTGCTCTCCCGAATCGGCGTTTGCGGAAGTATCGCTGATCGAGGACAAGAAAGCGATACGGGAGCTGTCCGGCGACCACTCAATGTTCGAGGCACCGCCTGGCAGATGGGTCAACGCAGAAGCTTCACCGCCGCCGGCAGGCATCACGTAGAGCTGTGGCTTGAGATCATTACCGCGAGTAGAGAGAAAAGCCAGCCAGCGACCATCAGGTGACCAGCGGGGGGACGTGTCCCGCTTGGATCCCCTCGTGAACTGGCGCGCTTCGCCACTGTGGACACTTGTCACCCAGATATTCGTGAGATACTCGTCCTCGTCTACTGATAGATGGGTGCTAGTGTAGGCGACGACGGAGCCATCTGGTGAGATCTGGGCGTCGCCAACCCACGCTATGCGGGTGATATCGGCTGGCTCGAAGGGGCGTCGCGCCTGATCTGCAGACATGGTGCATCTCCTCAACTCCAAGGTTCCCACCCCAGGGTTGCTGAGGAAAGCTACCCTGCTGGGTGTAAGCTCACTGGCCAGTGTACACCACAGAGAATCTGGATCTGTGCCGAGATCCGGGGCCAGCCCCGACCGGCTCCCGTCACGATTGCCACTTTGCCTGCAAGCGCTCCCACATTTCCTGACTCTCTGCTCACGTCACCACAGTGGGAAGAGTGTACGCCCCCGCTTTCGCAGAGGAAACGTGCGGGGCTTTGCACGAATGGTACCGGTCGATCACAATCCCCACACGCGTTGTAGGGGTGACCACTCTACGATGAGGCGAGCGTAGTCGCAGCGGCTGGCGCAGCACTCCAGCATCACGAAGGGAAGGCATACCGTGGACTATCGCACCTTGGGGTCCTCTGATCTCGCCGTGTCGGTGCTGGGCGCTCGGAAGAGTTGCTGAGCCGGGCCTTGGGACCACGCCGAAAAGACATCATCCTGGTGACGATGTGCGTTTGACGCTGGCCGTGCTCGAGCGCATCCATATCATTCTGGTAGGTGCTGCTGGTCAGACGGACGAACTGCCTGCGTAGCGTAAGGCGATTGTTGTCGAGCGCTGCCCCTTTGGGCATGCACCCGTAGTGTAGTATAAACAGTATGCGGCTGGCTTTTGTGGACTGGTCCGCTCATTGTACTGTTCGTTAGAGGAGGCAGCTATGGAAGTCGAGTCATCATCAGGTTCGTCTATCTTGACCCGTCGACGGTTGATGCATCTCGCTGTGACTGGCGCAACGCTCGCGGGAGGTGCGGCACTCCTGTCCGCTTGTGGCGCCAGCGCCACGCCGGCCAGCGCTACCAGCAGCACTACTAGCTCGGCCGCAACGAAGGCTGCGCTAGCCGCGACCCCCACCCCGCTACCGGGGAAGCCTACGCCCACGCCCCTGCCGACGCCCGCCGCCTTGGCTAAGGGCTCTGGCAGCAAGCCCATTCTGATGTGGCACAACTACACGCAGAAGGGTTATACGGCCCTTACACAGTCGATCGACGACTTTGTCGCCAAGTATCCGGAGTACAAAGTCAACGCGGAATATGTGCCGACCAGCTCAGGAAGTCAGGAAAATGAGAAGCTGATCACGGCGATCGCCGGCGGAAAGCCCCCTGATGTAGCGCAGTTCGATCGCTTCATCGTCGGCTCCTTCGCCTTCCGCGGCGCTCTCAACGACCTCAGCTCCATGGCCGCGCAGGCCAAGATCACCCAAGACCAGTACCTGCCCTTCGCTTGGGACGAGGCCAGCCTCGACGGTAAGTTGTACGCTTTGCCCATCGATACCGATGCCCGGGCCTTGTACTACAACAAGACGATGTTCGACCAGGCTGGGATCAAGCCGCCGACGACGCCGCAGGAGCTGGATGCCGCAGCCGCCAAACTGACGATAAAGTCGGGGACGGGCTACAAGCGTCTCGGCTTCATCCCCACCATGGACCAGGGCTTTCTGTACACCTGGGGCTGGGTCTGGGGTGGCCATTTCTATGACAAGACGACAAAGCACGTGACGGCCAACGATCCCAAGATCGTGGAGGCACTCACCTGGATGACCAGTTACGCCAAGAAGTATGGCGAGGAGCAGATGGTGAGCTTCCAGTCGGCTTTTGGTCAGGGCGCCCAGTCACCTTTCATCGCCGGGCTGGTCGCAATGGACCCCAATGGCAGCTGGCAGATTGCGCAGATCAAGCAGTACGGCCCGAGCTTGCAGTTCGGTGTCATCCCGTTCCCCCATCCGGCGGGCGTCAAGGACACGACGTGGTCTGGTGGCTGGTCGTGGACGGTGCCGAAAGGCTCCAAGCACGTCGCAGACGGTTTCCTTCTCGCCTCCTTTATCACGAACGAGACGGAGATGACCAAGTTCTGCCAGGCTATCACCAACTTCCCCGTGCGGGTTGCGGCGCTGAAGAACGCTGCTTTTCAGACTGGCGAATACAAGATCTTTGCCGACCTGCTACCGGTAAGCCACAACCGGCCGGTGATTCCCGAAGGCAACATGCTCTGGAACGATCTTGCTACGGCGACGAGTAATGCCATGTATGGTAAGGTGACGCCAAAAGCGGCGCTGGACCAGGTCACTACGCAGGTGAACGACCAGCTCAAGAAGGACAAGTGGTTCTAGTAGGGTCGTTGGAACCAGGCGAGCACGGCACCTGCCGTGCTCGCCTGGCCTGCCGAGGAGGGCACAACTATGGCAGAGCAATCGGTCTCGCTCGGGCAGGAAGCCGTCCGGCCGCGTCACCGTCCATCATTCTGGACGCGCACACGTTCGGAACGCGCCGGCCTGCTCTTTACTCTGCCATGGATCCTGGGTATTCTCGCGTTCATCGTCTACCCGACTTTCGCCTCGTTTTACTACAGCCTGACACAGTATGATCTCTTGCAAAAGCCGACCTTTATTGGGCTAGGCAACTACCAGCACCTTTTTCGCGACCCCTTGATGTTGACGTCGATCCAGAACACGCTGTACTACATGGTGATCTCTATTCCGCTGAACATTGCGGTGAGCATCATGGTCGCGCTCCTGTTGAACCTTAAGGTGCGCGGCATGGCGGCCTACCGCACCCTGTTCTACATGCCGACGCTGGTGCCGCCTGTCGCCACGTCGCTGCTCTGGGTCTGGGTGCTCAACCCGCAGTACGGCATCATCAACTGGCTGCTGTCGCTTGTGGGCATCACCGGACCGGGCTGGCTGGCGTCGGTGACGTGGTCCAAGCCGGCGATTATCATCATTAGCCTTTGGGGTGGTATCGGCGGCGGTATGATCCTATTCCTGGCCAGCCTGCAGAACGTCCCGCAAGATCTGCAGGACGCCGCGCTGGTGGATGGCGCGAATGCCTGGCAGCGCTTCTGGGCCATCGTGCTGCCGATGCTGACGCCGATTATTTTCTATGAGCTGATTCTGGGGATTATCGGTGGCTTCCAGTACTTCGTCGTGCCATACGTGATCACAGGCGGCACGGGTAACCCAGCTAACTCACTGACGCTCTTCGCCGTCTTGCTGTATCGCAACGCCTTCTTCAACTTCAAAATGGGTTATGCCTCCGCAATGGCGTGGAGTGCTATGGTGGTGATTTTCATCCTCACCTTCGTCGTATTCCGGACATCCAACCGCTGGGTGTTCTATCAGAGTGGAGAAACCCGCTAGCACAGCTACGGCAACAGAGCTAAGAGCATAGGAGTACGGGGTGGCTACGCCAGCCGCAACTATTGGTTCAACACGGATACGTTCCCGCAGCGTTGGCAAGAGCATCCGGCGCATTATCGCTCACCTGATACTGATTATCTTGGGCCTGCTGTTCACCGTTCCCTTTTTGTGGCTGCTCTCCACCTCCTTCAAGACCGATCCGCAGATTTTCAAGTTCCCCCCAATTTGGATACCCAGCCCCTTGACTATCAATCAGTATCGACTGGCTTTGACGACGATTCCGTTCTTTCTCTATCTCAAGAACTCCTTGATCTACTGCGGTTTTAGCGTCCTAGGCGACGTCATTTCCTGCTCGTTGGTAGCCTATGGGTTAGCCAGGATCCGCTGGAGAGGCCGGGACGTCCTGTTCGTCCTCACCATTGCGACGCTGCTCTTGCCCTATCAGGTTACCTTGGTGCCGCTGTTCATCGTCTTCCGCACCCTCGGCTGGGTTGGCACGTTTCTTCCCTTGATCGTGCCGCACTTTTTTGGGTCAGCGATTTTCATCTTCTTGCTGCGGCAGTTTATGATGACGATACCGATGGAGATATCAGAAGCGGCCCGCATCGACGGAGCGGGGGAGCTGCGCATCTTCTGGACGCTCATTCTTCCGGCCATCAAGCCTGCTTTGTTCACTGTAGGCTTGTTCCAGTTCCAGGGGGCCTGGAACGACTTCTTGGGTCCGCTGATCTACCTTACCGACCAATCGACCTATACGATCTCGCTTGGTCTCCAGCAGTACAATACTCAGTACGGTACCGAGTGGGGGCAGCTCATGGCAGCCTCAACTCTGCTGACTCTCCCGATCATCGTGCTCTTCTTCTTTACCCAGCGCACCTTTATCCAGGGTATCGCCCTGACCGGGATTAAGGGATAAAGGCAGCGTATCTGGCACGGCCGGCGAGCATGACCCGGCAGCTACCCTTGCCTTTGCCACCCACGACGCCTTCCTCGGAGGGAATCATCAAGGCGCAGGCTTCCTTGACGCTCTACGTTGGGCTTTATAGGATGAATTTATAGGTCCGCTGGCCGTGCAGAACGCCCTCGCGGTGTCACGTTAGTAGTTTAGTAGTGAGGAAGTATCCGTGGAATGCATCGACTCAATCATAAGCCGATCGACGCGCCGGCAGCTGCTGCGGCTCATGGTCACGGGTATGGCGATGGCCGGCGGTGCGACGCTTCTGGTCGCTTGCGGTGGAGGGACGAGTGCTGCGACAGCAACGGCATCCCAGCACCCCGCTACGAACTCGGCAGCCGCTCTGGCAGCCACCCCAACGCCCCTGCCGGGCAAACCGACCCCCACCCCGTTGCCAACACCAGTCACGATCGCCAAGGGCGCTGGAACGAAGCCCATTCTCCTCTGGCATGACTATACGCAGCAGTACTACAGCGCGTTCGTAGTGCTGCTTGACGATTTCGCAGCACGGTATCCCGAGTACAAAGTGACGGCAGAATACGTCCCGATAAGTTCAGGCAGCCAGGAGAACGAAAAGCTGATCACAGCGATCGCCGGCGGTGATCCGCCTGACGTCGCGCAGTTCGACCGCTTCATCGTGGTATCCTTCGCCTTTCGCGGCGCTCTCAACGACCTCAGCTCCATGGCAGCGAAGGCCAAGATTACCCAAGACCAGTACCTGCCCTTCGCTTGGGCGGAGGCAACCCTGGATGGGAAGCTCTATGCGCTGCCCATCGACACCGCCGATATGGCCTTTTACTACAACAAGACCTTGCTCGATCAGGCCAAGATCAAGCCGCCGACGACGCCGGAGGAGCTGGATGCTGCTGCCGCCAAGCTCTCCGTCAAGTCCAGCACCGGGTATAAGCGACTGGGCTTCATCCCTACTCAAGACCAGGGATGGCTCTACAGTTGGGGCTGGGCGTGGGGTGGCCACTTCTACGACAAGCAGACCAAGCACGTGACGGCCAACGATCCGAAGATCGTCGATGCCTTGACCTGGATGACCGGCTATGCCAAGAAGTACGGTGAAGAGGAGATGGTGAGCTTCCAGTCGGCTTTCGGCCAGGGCGCCCAGTCCCCCTTCATCGCCGGGCTGGTTGCGATGGACGCCATCGGCAGCTACGAGATCTCCGAGATCGAGCGCTATGCCCCTCACCTGAACTACGGTGTGGAACCGTTCCCCCACCCCGCCAATGTTCCTCCCACCGCCTGGGCGGGGGGCTTTTCCTGGACCCTTCCCAAGGGTGCGAAACATGTGACGGATGGTTTCACCCTCGCGTCGTTTCTCACGAGCGATGCGGAACTAGCCAAGTTCTGCAAGGCGGAAACCAAGTTCCCGACTAAAGTGAAGCCGCTGCAAGACCCATTCTTCCACCAGGGGAAATACAAGGTCTTTGCCCAGCTACTGCCGGTCGCGCACAACCGGCCGCCGATCCCTGAAGGCAACATGCTCTGGAACGACCTCGCGACGGCCACGAGCAATGCCATGTATGGCAGGGTGACACCCAAGGCGGCGCTGGATCAGGTGACGGAACGGGTGAACGCCCAGCTCCAGAAAGACGGCTGGTTCTCGTAAGATTCTCGACCGTCTCTAACCCGTCCAGATCCCCTACTCCAGAAGCACCGCTCTGCAATCAGGTAGTTGGGGAACATGACAGCACTCCGTGGCAGGACGGTCATAGACGCTCGATGATGCGACGCCCTGATGAGCTACCGGCGTCTGGTCGGAGTAGTGGTGCGCTGCAACTCCTATTGACAGCGGTGTTAACCAGAAGTAGCCAGGATAGGATAGTGACAGGCTGTGCTGGCACTGCCAGCTAGCGGGAGTGCTTTGTGACACCGCGAGGAGCAACGCATGTATCGTTTTGATCCCCAGATTTCGAGTGCAGTGTCCGTCAGTGAGGCGCCGCAGAATACCCAGACGGCTGCTCCGGCGGGGCCGCTTTCTCCCGACGTCCTCGACCGGATGCATCGCTATTGGCAGGCCGCAAACTACCTCACGGTCGGGCAGATCTATCTGCAGGATAATCCACTGCTCCGCGAGCCGCTGAAGCCGGAGCACATCAAGCCCCGTCTCCTCGGGCACTGGGGCACGTCTCCCGGGCTCAGCCTGCTGTACGTGCATCTCAACCGGATCATCTGTGCGCGAGACCTCGATGCCATCTTCCTCGCCGGGCCGGGGCACGGCGGGCCCGCGCTCGTTGCAAACGTCTATCTCGAAGGTACGTACTCCGAGATCTACCCGGAGATATCGACCAGCGTCGAGGGCATGCACCGTCTCTTCCGGCAGTTCTCGACTCCGGGAGGCATCCCGAGCCACGTCAGCGTGACGACGCCGGGCTCCATTCACGAAGGGGGCGAGCTGGGCTACGTGCTGATGCACGCCTTGGGTGCGGCCTTTGACAATCCAGACCTGGTAGTCGTCGCGGTGGTGGGTGATGGGGAGGCGGAGACTGGTCCACTGGCCGGCTCCTGGAAGGGCACGAGCTTCTTGAACCCAGCGCGTGATGGTGCGGTGCTCCCCGTGCTCCATCTCAATGGCTACAAGATCGGTGGCCCCACAGTGCTGGCGCGCTCCCCAGATGTCGAGGTGCGCGCCTTCTTAGAGGGGCAAGGCTACGAAGTGCACTTTGTAGAAGGTGATGACCCAGCGACCATTCATCAGACACTGGCTGCCACGCTCGACCACTGCTTCGATCGCATCGGCAACATCCAGCACGAAGCGCGGGCGAGAGGAGTGACGTCCCGGCCGCAGTGGCCGTGCATCGTGCTGCGCACACCGAAAGGATGGACTGGTCCCGTCGAAGTCGATGGGGCACCTATGGAGGGGACCTTCAGGGCGCACCAGGTGCCCCTCGCCCGAGTCCGCACGGATCGCGAGCAACTAGCCGCGCTCGAGCAGTGGCTGCGCTCTTACAGTCCGGAGACGCTCTTCGACGAGAGCGGCAAGCTGGCGCCAGCCCTGGCTGTGCTTGCGCCGACTGGTGAGCGGAGAATGGGCGCCAATCCGCACGCCAATGGCGGCAAGCTCACCGTTCCTCTGGACCTTCCCGACTTTCGGCGCTATGCCCTGCCGGTCAAAGCGCCTGCTTTCGAGCGCCACGAATCGACGCGGCAGCTCGGGTTGCTGCTCCGCGATCTGTTTGTGCACTCGACAAACGAAGCGAACTTCCGTCTCTTCTGTCCGGATGAAACGAACTCCAACCGTCTCGGCGCCGTCTTCGAGGTGGAGCAGCGCTGCTTCGTGGGGCCGCTGGTGGATGTGGATGATCGTGTTTCTCCTGCAGGCCGGGTGATGGAGGTGCTCAGCGAGCACCTGTGTGAGGGCTGGCTCGAGGGGTACACGCTCACCGGCCGGCACGGGTTGTTCGCCACCTATGAGGCGTTTGCCATGGTGTCGGCGTCTATGCTCGTGCAGCACACGAAGTGGCTCGAAGAGGGGATCAAGCTGCCGTGGCGTGCGCCCATCCCATCGCTCAACGTTCTCCTTACCTCGACGTGCTGGCGAAATGATCACAATGGCTTCAGCCATCAAGGCCCCGGGCTGATCGATGTACTCCTTACGAAGCGTGGCACAGTCGCCCGAATCTATCTTCCGCCAGATGCGAACTGCTTGCTCTCGGTGGCGGACCACTGCTTCCGGAGCAAAAACTACGTGAATCTCATCGTCATTGACAAACAGCCACAGCTACAGTACCTCACGATGGATGAGGCGATTGCGCACTGTACACGAGGCGCATCGGTGTGGCAGTGGGCGAGCAATGATGAGGGCTACGAGCCTGATGTCGTGCTGGCGGCTGCAGGCGATATCCCAACCATGGAGGTGCTAGCGGCAGCGGAGTGGCTGCAGCAGCACATCCCTGAACTGAAGGTACGGGTGGTGAACGTCGTCGACCTCATGGGGCTGTTCCCGCGAGAGTTTCACCCGCACGGCATGCGCGAGGCTGCCTTCATCGACCTCTTCACTGAGGACGAGCCGGTCGTGTTCGCCTTCCACGGCTATCAGCGTGCCATTCACGAGGTCATCCATGGACGTCCTCACCCGGATCGCTTCCACGTGCGCGGCTTCACTGAGCAGGGGACGACGACCACGCCGTTCACGATGGTGGTGCTCAACGAGATGAGCCGCTATCACCTGGCTATGGAAGCACTGCGCCGTTCACCACGAGTGCGCCCACGCGCGCATGCACTCATCGCCGAGCTCCAACGGCACATTGATGAGGCCATCGCGTATGCCACGCAGCACCTCGAAGACGTGCCCGAGATTCGCGACTGGATCTGGCATCGCTAGGGAGTTGGAGACATTCGTGAGTGAGATGGTGGATCAGTCTGCATGCCCCCGTCTGGGTGCCGTGTCTAGCCTGCAGTCGTGCCAAAGGGCACCTGGCCTTGCGCCCGCGGTCGCTCCCCATACACCAGCAACCCTGGCCGGCCGTAGCTCTGACCGCCAAGCTGCTGGTTGTCCGGATCGCGATAGCCGGTACGAACTAGCCGGCGATTCTTGTCCGTCGTGTTGATGTAGGAGCCATGGATCGTGTAAATTGCGCCTCAGACGAATCCGTCAGGGAATGTTGCGCTCGCTGCCTGTCCGTCTGCGTGTGCTATGAGAGGGCTCCTTCAACTGCGGTGCTCGTCGTGCTCACCGCCAGTGCTGCGAAGCTATGGGTCGATGGTCCAGTCCTCCAGTCCCATTGGCAGGGGAGCCGGGCGTGTGCAGGTGCTCGTGAGGGTGATGTGGCGTCCCTCGGCAGACGATTCGTGGAGGGCATTGATAATGTCGACGGTGTGGAAGGCCATCTCCCCGCTCGCTCGGTGGGGGCGACCTGAGTGGATAGCAGCTGCGAGGTCGGCCACTCCCACACCGCGGCTGTTGCTGTTGTAGCTAAACACCGTGTCGACGGGTTGCAGATCATTGCTGTCGGGCTTACGGAGGTAGAGCTGTCCTCCGAAGTTATTGGGATCGATGCAGCGGAGTGAGCCTTCACTACCGTAGATCTCAATGTGGGGTAGGCCGGTGTTGTAGACGTCCGCAGTCATGAGGAAGTGGCAAACGGCGCCGTTGGCGAAGTCGAGCAGACCGGCCACGTGAGTTGGGGCATTGACTTTCAGGAGTTTTCCACCGCGTTCCCGCTCCGGCCAGGTGATGCGGGCGCTTCCTGTCACTCTGTGCACAGGGCCAAGCAGGTTGATGAGCGCGTGGAGGTAGTACGGGCCACGATCAAAGGCCCAGCTCCCGCCATATTCGAAGAAGTCGGTCAAGTAGAAGCTGACATAACTTCCTGGCTGTGCTGTCTGGCGCGGATTGACGCGCGCGTGGAGGTTGGCGTAGGCAGCGACAGGCTCGCCGATCACCCCTTCGTCGATGAGCTTGCGAGCAGTCTGCCACGCGCCGCCGAAGAAGGTGTCCGGAGCGCCAGCAACGCGTACCGTGTGTTCTTGAGCGAGCTGCAGAAGGCGTTGCCCGTCGTGACGATAGACGGTGAGGGGCTTCTCGCTGTAGAGGTGCTTGCCTGCCTGGAGCACCTGGGCGCCTACTTGCGCGTGTACCCGATGGGGAGTGAGATTGATCACGATCTCCACGTCAGGGTCAGCGAGCAGTTCCTCGACGCTGAGTGCCCGGGGTATAGCGAACTCTTCGGCGCGCGCTCGTGCGGCATCGATGCGGGCGTCCGCCACCGCTACCACCTCGAATGCCGTGAAGAGCTTGGCGTTCTTGAGGTAGGTTGCACTGATCTGCCCGCAACCGATGATTCCCACCCTTGCTGGTTCTGTCTGCATTGTCACTGAGTATCCTCCAAGTCTCTCACCACCAGCAGGATACTCAGTGACAGCCGTGTGCGCAATCGTGCCGGGCAAACCCCCCGCACCCATCTTATCCCCTGCAGACCCGATCGCCTCAATCGGGAGGCATCACTGGGTCTTCACAAGCTCGCGAACCGGCGGCTCCGGGGGTGTAGAAAGGGCCGCCATCCGTTCGTATCGGCGCCAGCGTTCGGCGACGTCTTGCTGTGCCAAGCGCAGCAGTTCTTTCGCTGCGGCCTCGTCGCGTTGGAGCAGCATGCGGTATCGCTGCTCGTTGTAGACGTAGTCCTCCAATGGCGCGCTTGGCGGCTTGGAGTCCAGAGTGAAGGGGTTCTTGCCCGCTCGAGCCAGGTCAGGGTTGTAGCGGTACAGCGGCCAGTACCCAGTCGCCACGGCCCGCCTCTGCTGCTCCAGACCTTGAGATAAGTCGTAGCCGTGCTCGATGCAGTGGCTGTAGGCGATGATCAGCGACGGCCCACGGTAGGACTGGGCTTCCACCATAGCCTTGACTGTCTGCGCATCGCTGGCCCCCATAGCGACCTGTGCGACGTAGACACTCCCATAGATCATCGCCATAGCACCCAGGTCTTTCTTGGGCAGCCGCTTGCCCCCCGCCGCGAACTTGGCGATTGCGCCGCGGGGTGTCGCCTTGGACATCTGCCCACCGGTATTGGAGTAAACCTCCGTGTCCAAGACGAGCACATTGACGTCGTGCCCGGAGGCCAGCACGTGGTCCAGCCCCCCGTAGCCGATGTCGTATGCCCAACCGTCGCCGCCCACGATCCACACGGTGCGCTCCACCAGCACGCCGGCTACGCTGAACAAGCGACGTGCGTCCGGCGTCTCCATCGCCTGCAGTCGCTCCTTCAGCAACCGAACGCGTTCGCGCTGAGCGCGTAGGCCGGATTCGGTCGATTGATCGGCGTTGAGCAGAGCCCCGACTAGGTCATCTCCGATCAGATCAGCGAGACGGACGAGCAGCTCCTCCGCGGTCTCGCGCTGCTGGTCGAGCGCCAGCCGGAAGCCCAGCCCGAACTCAGCGTCGTCTTCGAAGAGCGAGTTGGCCCAGGCTGGACCACGCCCCGCATGGTTGGTTGACCACGGTGTGGTCGGGAGATTTCCTCCATAGATCGAGGAGCAGCCGGTTGCGTTGGCGATGAGGGCCCGTTCGCCGAATAGTTGCGAGAGCAGCTTCAGGTAGGGAGTCTCACCGCAGCCCGCGCAGGCGCCAGAGAACTCGAAGAGTGGCTCGAGAAGCTGTGAGTCTTTCACCTGGGCGATGTGCAGCCGGGTCCGGTCAACCTCGGGCAGTTGCTGGAAGAAGGCGAAGTTGTCCCGTTCGGCGGTGCGTAGTGGCGCCTGCGCCGCCATTTCGATGGCCTTCCGTAGGTTGACCTTGTGTATAGCCGGACAGGCGTCGATGCACAATGTGCAGCCGTTGCAGTCTTCGGGCGCGACCTGGAGGGTGTAGCGCCAGCCGGCGAACTCCCGCCAGCGGGCTGCGTCGGACTTGAACGTGGACGGCGCACCTTCCAGCCTGGACGGCTCGTAGACCTTTTCCCGAATAGCCGCGTGCGGACAGACCAGCACGCACTTGCCACATTGGATGCAGATTTCGGGATCCCACACCGGGATCTCGGTGGCGAGGTCGCGCTTCTCCCAACGGGCGGTACCGGTCGGGAACGTGCCATCTACCGGCATGGCGCTCACCGGAAGCTCGTCTCCTAGACCCGCGATCAGCTTGCTGGTCACCATCTGCACGAAAGGTGGCGCCTCCGCCGGGACTGGTAGGCGCGGCTTCAGGTCGCTCGTGACGGTTGCCGGGACCACGACCTCGTGCAATCCTTCCAGGCTCCGATCCACGGCGTCGAAGTTGCGCTGCACCACCGTCTCGCCCTGCTTGCCATAACTCTTACGAATAGCGCGCTTGATGGCGGCAATCGCATCCTCACGTGGCAGCACTCCGCTAAGTGCAAAGAAGCAAGCCTGCATCACCGTGTTGATGCGCTCGCCCAGGCCGACAGCACTGGCAACGCTGGTGGCATCGACGACGAAGAAGCGTAGCCGCTTGTCGATGATCTGCTGCTGGGTGCGACGCGGCAGCTTGTCCCACACGGCATCCGGGCCGAAGGGGCTGTTGAGCAAGAAGGTAGCGCCCTCTTCGGCAGCGGCGAGCACATCGTAGCGCTCGAGGAAGAGGAACTGATGGCAGGCGACGAAGCTCGCCGAGGAGATCTGATAGGGGGAATGGATGGGCTCGCTCCCGAAGCGGAGGTGGGACACTGTGAGTGTCCCGGACTTCTTAGAGTCGTAGACGAAGTAGCCCTGGGCCCATTGGTCCGTCTCCCCGCCGATGATCTTGATGGCGTTCTTGTTCGCACTCACGGTGCCATCGGACCCAAGGCCATAGAACAGGGCCCGCACGGTAGCGGAGCTCTCCGTGCTGAACGTCTGGTCGACGTCCAGGCTCAGGTGCGTGACGTCGTCGACAATGCCGACCGTGAAGTGCTGGCGGGGCCGGTCCTTGCCCAGCTCATCGAAGACCGCCTTGACCATTGCCGGGGTGAACTCCTTGGAGGAGAGGCCGTAGCGCCCGCCAATGATGCGGGGGAAGGTGGCAAAGGGCGCCGCACCTGCCGCTAACGCTTCGCTCACTGCGCCCACCACATCCAGGTAGAGCGGCTCTCCCGCGCTCCCTGGCTCCTTGGTGCGGTCGAGCACGGCGATGGCGCGGACGCTGGCCGGCAGTGCGCGGATGAAGTGTTCTGGCGAGAATGGCCGGTAGAGCCGGACCTTGAGTAGCCCTACGCGTAGGCCAGGATCACGGGCGAGTAGGTACTCCACTGTCTCCTGTGTGGTCTCGGCGCCGGAGCCCATCACAACGATCACACGCTCGGCGTCGGGCGCACCGGCGTATTCGAAGAGGTGGTACTGCCGCCCGGTCAGCTGCCCGAAGCGGTTCATGACCTGCTGCACGATGCCGGGACAGGCGGCGTAGTAAGGGTTGGCTGCTTCCCGGCTCTGGAAGTACACGTCTGGATTCTGGGCGGAGCCGCGCAGGACTGGGTGGTCGGGGGAAAGACCGCGGGCGCGATGAGCACGTACCAGCTCCTCATCGATCATCGCCCGCACGTCGTCGTCGGTGAGCGCTTCGATCTTCATCACTTCGTGAGACGTGCGGAAGCCGTCGAAGAAGTGAAGGAAGGGCACGCGGCTCTCCAGCGCCGCCGCCTGGGCAATCAGCGCGCCGTCCTGCACCTCCTGCACCGAGCTGCTGCTGAGTAGGGCGAAGCCCGTGGCGCGGGTAGCCATCACGTCGGATTGATCGCCGAAGATGGAGAGGGCGTGCGTCGCCAGCGAGCGCGCAGCGACGTGGAAGACCGTAGAGGTCAACTCGCCTGCGATCTTGTACATGTTGGGGATCATAAGCAGTAGTCCCTGAGAGGCGGTAAAGGTCGTTGCCATGGCCCCGGTCTGCAAGGCGCCGTGGATAGCGCCCGCTGCTCCGGCCTCGCTCTGCATCTCTTGCACCGTTGGGACGGTCCCCCAGATGTTCCGCTCACCCTGGGTTGCCCAGGTGTCCGCCCACTCGCCCATTGGTGATGACGGCGTAATGGGGAAGATCGCGATGACCTCGTTAGTCTTGTAGGCGATCCGGGCGGCCGCTTCGTTGCCGTCTATGGTGATCATGCGTCTCGTGCCCATATCCTGCCCCCTTCGTCTCGCTACGAACTACCGCCTCGAGCACAGGCGAGGGCGCCGGATTCCCTCCGGTCGGCGGCGCCGGCCGTTTCCACAGTTCATTCACCATCCACGGCTGTGTCCGTGCGGTTATGGGTCTTCCTTTGAAGAAAGACTACACGTCTAAGGATAGCAGTTTCCGTAGAAGGTCCTTAGGATGCCACACTCAATAGCTTTGGAAAGGGCCCATCGGACACTTCACAATGCTCGCCGTCAAGTCGGCCCTAGACGGTTCAAGCGCCTGTGCTCTCAGCAAATCTTGGACCCGGAGTGTTGCGCATCGGGGCGGCGGTATCGCTCTAGCAGGGCTCTGTCTCGCTGGGCTGCTGAAGCTGCTGCTCACCAGCCAACTTCCTCCGCTCTTCACTGTGATATTGCTGATCACGCTGCAAGCTGCGACGCAAGCCGGAGTTCACTCGAGCTAGGGCAAAGGGGGCGAAGGAGCAAGTCATGGTGAAATTGGTGTCTGAACGCTACGACGGCAGTATCGCATGCGTGTCAGACTACGTTAGAGAAGCACACGTCCGGATGCTTATCGCCTACACTACTGATTGTAGGCTGTGAACGCAGTGCGTACAGTTACAGGGAGTATGGCCGTGGAGCAGTTGATGTGTGTGGGGGTGAGCTACCGGACTGCACCGGTGACGCTGCGCGAGCGGCTGGCCCTTTCCCCTGCTACACAGTCACAGCTGCTCACGCAGGTTGCTACTGAGGGCCATCCTGGCCTCTCCGAATTGGTCATTTTGTCGACATGCAATCGTGTCGAGCTGTACGCGACGGGCGGGGATGGCGAACGCGAGCAGTCTCTGCTCGAGTACCTGCTAGAGGTGTGGTCAGCGAGCTGTGGCGTAGGGTTTGCTGATCTGGAGCCACACGTTTCCATACACCGCGAACAGGAGGCAGCTCGTCACCTGATGGCAGTGAGCTGCGGGTTGGATTCGCAAGTGATTGGTGAGCCGCAGATTCTTGGCCAGGTCGCGGAGGCGTATGAGATTGCCCGGCAGTGTGGGGCTGCGCGCACGCTGCTTGCACCACTCTTTCAGCGGGCCATCGAGGTGGGCAAGCGAGCCCGCACTGACACTGCCATTGGGCAGGGCACGCTGTCAATCGGCTCGGTGGCAGCAGCGCACTCGCAGCACGTGCTTGGCGAAGTACCGGAAGCCATCGTGCTCGTGATCGGCACCGGAGATATGGCCCAGGCGGCGGCGAGCGCTCTCGTACGGCGGTCGGTGGACCGTCTGCTCGTGACCAACCATAATGCTGTCCACGCGGAAGAATTCGCGGCGGCACTGGGCGGAGTGGTTGTCCCCTATACCCAGATGAGCGACGCGCTGGAGAAGGCTGACCTCGTCATCAGTGCGGTGAGTGCACCGCATCCCATTCTGCAGCTGGTAGACATCCGGGCCGTGCAGGAGCGGCGGCGGGGCCGGCGTCTCATCATCTTCGACATCGCGTTGCCACGCAATGTTGAGCCGGCAGTTGGCTCACTGGAGCACGTGCAGCTCTACAACCTCGATGACCTCCAGGAAGTCACGACGGCACACTACTTGGCTCGTCAGGAAGCGGTACCGGTCGTAGTGTCCCTCATCGACAGCGAAGTGGCGGCGTTCAACCGGGAGCGTGCTACTCGCGCTGCCGTGCCTGTGATTCAAGGGCTTCGGTCTAAGGCCGATACGCTGCGAGAACAAGAATTAGACTGGCTGTTGCGCCGTCTTCCCACTCTCGATGAGCGTAGCACCCGGCTCATTGAGGAGTTCTCGCGCCGGCTGGTCAACAAGCTCCTGCATACTCCGACGCTCAAGCTCAAAGAGAAGTCCGCCGATGGTGAGATGGGCGTGTACGCTTCCGTCATTGATGAGCTGTTCGCCCTCGAGCTGCCATGACCACTGCTGTCGTCACCGGCACACGAAGCAGCGAGCTTGCTGTCTGGCAGGCTAAGTTCGTCGCGGGCTGGCTCCGTGCGCATTTCTCCGGCCTCGACGTCCGGATCGAGCGCATCGCGACGCAGGGCGATCGGGACCAACGCTCGTCGCTAGTCAGCATTGGGAGCACGGGCGTATTCACGGCGGAGATCGAAGAGGCGTTGCGCGCTGGACGCATCGACATTGCTGTGCACAGCTGTAAGGACCTGCCAGTTACGCTGCACGACGACTTCGAGCTGGGGGCGATTCCGGAGCGCGGCAGCGCCGCTGACGTGCTCGTCAGCCGCACGGGAGCGACACTCCGGCAGCTTCCTGCAGGCGCCACAGTGGGGACGAGCAGTCTTCGCCGGACAGCTCAGCTGTTGGCGGTCCGTCCTGATCTCCGTCCAGTTGCTCTTCGTGGCAATGTGCCAACGCGGTTGCGTAAAGCCCTGGAGCAGGCTGAGGTAGATGCTGTGGTGCTGGCAGAGGCTGGAATCGAGAGGCTTGACCTGCGTCGCTACATCTCGGAGGTGCTGCCGCTGGAGGTCATGCTCCCGGCACCTGCCCAAGGGGCACTCGCCGTTCAATGCCGGCACGGGGATACACGTGTGCTGGAGTTGCTGCGCGACCTGGAGCACCAGCCCACGCGGCTTGCGGTGGAAGCAGAGCGTGCCTTTCTCGACGCACTGGGCGCGGGGTGCCGGCTACCCGTCGCGGCGTTGGGAAGATTTCTTGATGGCAGTTTGTCGCTGCAAGGGCGGGTGCTGCACCCATCGGGAACACCAGCGCTGGAAGCGCGGCGCAAGGCACCGTGCGCGGGCATCGCTGCAGCCAGAAGTCTGGGGCGTGCTCTGGCGACTGACGTGCTCGCCCAGGGAGCTGCCGACCTGCTCGCCGGTTGCTCGGTGCCGTGATGGCCGGTGCCTCGATGTCACCTGCGCTGAGGGGTAAGCGGGTGGTGATTACCCGCGCTGCTCACCAAGCAGTCCCGCTCGTTGCCTTGCTTGAAGAGCGTGGCGCCGTCCCTATCCTCTTTCCTACCATTGCCGTCGAACTCACTGCCGGCGTTGCACTGCTCGATGCCGCATTGCAGCAGCTTGATCAATTCTCGTGGCTCGTCGTCACGAGCGTACACGGCAGCGATCTCGTGCTCGAGCGGGGACGGAGCCTAGGATTGTCGCGCGGGCAGCTCCAGGCAGTGCGGGTTGCTGCGGTGGGGCGGGCGACGGCGGAGCCGCTCACAGAGGCTGGCGCTACGGTAGCATTGCAGCCAGCAATCGCCCGCGCGGATGTTCTCGCTGAAGAGCTCCTCAAGAAGATGACTGGCTCGAGAGAGCGCGTACTCTTGGTACAGTCGGCTCTGGCCGATCCCACGCTCGAACAGCAGCTCACCGCCCGTGGATGTAACGTGACGGTGATCCACCCGTATACCAGTGTGCTGAGCAGTCCTGATCCGGCAGCCTGGGCTGCCCTGCGAGCAGGAGTTGATGCAGTGCTCTTCACCAGCGCTTCGACAGTAATACACCTGCTGACGCTGCTCGGCGAAGAGTGGAGAGCCATTCTCAATGGGGCGGTGATAATCTGCATCGGACCATCGACAGCCCGAGCTGTGCGTGAGCACGGGTTGACGGTGCACGGTGTCGCTCGGGAGCAGTCAGTGGCTGGTCTCGTGAGCGCATTGGAGGAGTACTGGCGATGAGCTTTCCAACGACGCGCATGCGCCGTCTCCGGCGTACTGCACCGCTACGGTCGATGGTGCGAGAGACGGCTCTCGCACCGAGCAACTTCATCTATCCGTTGTTCGTCTGCCACGGTATTGGCGTGCGCCGGGAAGTGCCCTCGATGCCGGGAGTGTTCCAGCTCTCTATGGATCAGCTCGCTGCCGAAGCGGATGAGCTGCTAGCCCTCGGGGTCCCGGCGGTCATGGTGTTTGGCCTGCCCGCGGTGAAGGACGACATCGGTACGGAGAACTTCGCCGCTGATGGCATCGTTCAGCAAGCCATCACTGCGCTGAAGACCGTCCATCCGGATCTCCTGATATTCACCGACGTGTGCCTGTGCGAGTACACGTCCCACGGGCACTGCGGGCTCATACGCGATGGCGCGATCGACAATGATGCAACGCTCGAGGTGCTTCAGCGCGTTGCTCTCTCCCACGCCTGTGCTGGAGCCGACGTTGTCGCCCCCAGCGGCATGATGGATGGCGCTGTTGCGGCGATTCGTTCAGCTCTCGACGGGGCGCAGCGCACTGACATAGCTATTCTCGCGTACGCCGTGAAGTTTGCGAGCGGCTTCTATGGCCCCTTTCGGGATGCGGCTGGGAGCGCACCACAGTTCGGGGACCGCCGGAGCTACCAGATGGATCCGGCGAATGGTCGTGAGGCGCTGCGCGAGGCCACTCTCGACGTCGAAGAGGGTGCCGATATGGTGATGGTCAAGCCAGCTCTCGCCTACCTCGACGTCATCCGCGTGGTGCGTCCTTCGGTGCCGATGCCGCTTGCGGCCTACAACGTGAGTGGCGAATACAGTATGGTCAAGGCTGCGGCCAGAAACGGCTGGATCGATGAGCGCTCAGTCGTATTAGAAATCTTGACTGGCATCAAACGAGCAGGGGCAGACGTCATTCTGAGCTATCACGCCAAGGATGTCGCCCGGTGGTTGCGAGAAGGATGAGGCGATATGGCAGAAGGTGCACACTCGGAGCATAACGGGCAGACTGCAGGTCACCAGTCTGCGGACAGCACACAGTCCTCGCGACAGTGCGTCAAGTACTCCTTCTATCGCGTGGACCCAGCCTTCCGGCGGCTGCCAGAGGTGAAACAACGTGACCTCAAGCTCGAGCTCATCGGCACGATCCGGAGCTTCAATCGCCGGATGCTCCTACGCTCGTACAGCCTGTTCGGGTTGCGTGGCGACGTCGACTTCATGCTCTGGCAGGTTGCGGAGGAGATCGAGCCATTCAGCGCACTGGCAACGGCGATCTTCTCGACCGACATGGGCCCGTATCTGCACACGCCCCACTCGTTTCTCGCGATGACGCGCAAGAGCCAGTACGACATCGGGGTACCCGGCGCAGAAGAAGCGGACCGCCTCATCATTCAGCCAGGCGACGCCAAGTATCTGTTCGTCTACCCGTTCGTGAAGACGCGCGCCTGGTACGCCCTGTCGCTGGAAGACCGGCAGCGTATGATGACTGAGCACATTCGAGTAGGCCGGGAGTACCCTCAGATCAAGCTCAACACGACCTACAGCTTTGGCTTGGACGACCAGGAGTTTGTGGTGGCATTCGAAGGGGACCGTCTCTCGGATTTTCTCGATCTGGTCATGGACCTGCGGGAGACAGAGGCGAGCCGTTACACTCTTCGAGACACGCCGACCTTCACGTGCATCAACATGGGGCTGGCGGAGACGCTCGATAGCATCGGTGGGGCGCAAGCCGCTGCTCTGGCCGGCCCCGACACCACGGTCCATACAGGCTGGGTACAGGCGTTGCCACTCCGCGAGCTGCCGCCAGGAACGTCGACGAAGGTCTACCTTGGGACGCAGTTAGTGGCCCTCTTCAATGTAGCTGGCCAGCTCTACGCGATCAGCAACCGCTGTCCGCACGCCCGGGGACCACTCTGCGAGGGTAAAGTGGATGATGACAGTGAGCATCCGAGTGTCCTGTGTCCGTGGCATCATGCCCTCTTCGACCTCGAGACCGGTGAGGCGCTGGCAGGACCCGTGCGCACGCCTGTCCTCACCTTCGCCGTGCGCGTGGGAGACGACGGCTACGTCTACGTGGCCGAGCGCTCGGCAGCGCTCGAGCTCGCGGGGGCGGGGCAATAGTGGCGGGTAGCAGTCGCCTCCTCGATGCCTGTAGAGCATTACCGGTCGATGCAACTCCAGTGTGGTTCATGCGGCAGGCGGGGCGCTATCTGCCCCGCTATCAGGCCCTGCGCCGGCGCGCCTCGATGCTCGAAGCGTTGCGTAGCCCTGAGCTTGCTGCTGAGATCACCCTGCTGCCTTTCGAGGTGCTTGATGTAGACGCTGCTATCCTCTTCTCGGACATCATGACGCCCTTGCTTGGCATGGGTGTGGCGCTCGACTTCATCGGGGGTGAGGGCCCGCGCATCTTCAGCCCTGTACGCACGGAGGAGAGCGTAGCAGCGCTCCGCACGCTTCCAGCAGAAGAGGCGACGCCGTACGTGTTCGAGACGATCCGTCTGGCTGTTCCCCAGCTCGCCGCGCGTGGCGTGCCGCTCATCGGCTTTGCCGGTGCTCCTTTCACCCTGGCCAGCTATGCCATTGAAGGAGGCAGTTCCCGAAACTACGAGTGCACGAAGGGGATGATGTGGTCGGAACCAGCGCTGTGGCGTCAGCTCATGGGGAAGCTGGTCACCTGTCTTGTGGACTATCTCACCGCTCAGGTGCGTGCGGGAGCCTCTGTGCTGCAAGTGTTCGACTCCTGGGCGGGGGCGCTCAGCCCACAAGACTACGAGTGCAACGTCGCTCCGTTCAATCGCGCGCTGATCCAGACGGTGCAGGAGGCTGCAGGCGTGCCGGTCATCTACTTCAGCACCGGCACCTCGGCGTACCTAGACCACGTTGCTTCGCTTGGCAGCGACGTAGTGGGTGTGGACTGGCGCATCACCCTTGGGCGCGCCCGTCGTGAGCTCGGACTGAGCCGGCCTGTGCAAGGAAACCTCGATCCTGTGACGCTCAGCGCCGATTGGGGAACAGTGCGTGTCGCTACCGATCGTGTCCTGGCGCAGGTTGACGGGCAGACAGGACACGTTTTCAACCTCGGACACGGCATCCTCCCCGGCACCCCTGTTGATACTGTCCGACGGCTCGTAGACTACGTGCACGAGCGGAGCGCCCGCTAGGAAGGAGCACACCAAGTGCGCGTCGCCATCGTGGGCGGGGGCATTACCGGCCTTGCCGCAGCGTGGGAGCTGCAACAGCACGGCGTTCCCTACGTGCTTCTTGAAGCGAGTGGCCATTTGGGAGGCAAGCTCGTCACCTTGCGCACGGGGCAGTTTGTCATCGAGGCTGGTCCGGACTCCTTTCTCG
>JAMCTA010000162.1 GCA_023381895.1 Chloroflexota bacterium | reverse complement strand
GATGTCCGGAAAGTCCACGGGCTCCGGCGTATAGCTTCCGACGTCGACGACGTCGTGCCCCCAGGAGCGGAGCGCCTCGACCACGGGACCCTTCAGCGGGAATCCGGCATGGTCGCTACCCACGACGAGATACATGACAGTCACCTCCCAGCAGGAATAGTGAAGAGAGCGCGGCCCTTGGAAAGTATGCCCTGGTTGTGGATAGGCGTCAATGAGGGTGAACAACCCTCATGAAAGCGCAGTGGCGCTAGCAGGGCAGATGGTTCGCCTGGCGCAGATAGTCGTGCTCGTTGCCCTCTATCATGAGCTTGTGCACAACCACTGTCTCTCGCTCCGGAATCGGCTGCGTGGAGTAAACGCAAAGACGGTCCACGCACCGTCCACTTTCCAGGACTGAGACCGTTCCCATGCCACATGGAATACGATAGACTCGCTGTGGGAAGTTGGGGCTGGCCACATCAAGGTAGCCGGTGCGTTGTAACCTCTCATACTCTTCCTGGGTGAGAAGCGAGCGTACCAACGTCTCGGCTCGCGCCTCAGCCTCACGCCACGACTTGCTGAACCACGGAAGCACGGTCGTCAGGACCAGCACGATAAGCATCAGGGCTGGGAGAAGCAGCACGATCACCGCCACCACATCGGTGAAGACAATCCCTGGCACTGGTGCCTCCCTAAGAGCGTTGACTTCGCCGCTATCGCATTCATCGGCAGCAGGTGTTCAGCCGGCTACGCCTTGATCAACCTTCAAACGGATGCAATCAATGTGCCTGATGAGACGGCGGCTATAGCATCCAGGATCTCCGACACGGGCACCGCGGTCGTGCAGCCCGTTGCGGGCAGCGTCAAGCACCGATCGTCGCGGTTTTTGAAGGCCAGCCAGCACCGTGCGCAGGACGGGGCCTTCGGGAAGCGAGCCACCACACTTCGGCCCCTGGATCGGTCATACGGCCCGATGAGGTCGGGATTGGTGGCCCCGAATATGCCCACCCACGGGACCCCGAGCGCCGCGGCAGCGTGCAGAGGACCGGTGTCCACTCCCACGACAAGGCTACTTAGGGCAAGGAGCGCCACCAGTTGCCGCAGGTCCACTTGAGGCCAAGCCGGTTTGGTCCGGCAGGCTTGGAACACCTGTGTGGCATGGGGATGGCCCATCGTGGCCAGAAGAACGGTCCGCCAACCGGATTCTGTCAACTCCTCGTTTAATGTCGCCCACTTCGCGACGTCCCACCATTTCAGAGCGTCAGTGGAGGAGACCACCAGGGTCGCGACCGGCCGATCTGCCGATGTGGGGGTCTCGAGATAGCGCCTCGCCCACGCGCTCGCTTCCGGAAAAGGTTGAATGTGAGGGACACGAGCGGCTGGAGCTATCTCGCCTCCCAATTCCCCTGAGAGATAATCAGCCAACAGGTCTATCGCGTGCCGTACACCCGTCTGAAGGGGCCACTGCGGAGTCCACCATCGGTCGAAGGGTGTCCTGCTTTCCCACACCCAGAACAGATTGATAACCCGCTCGAAGGGCCCGAGATCCATGGACATCGCGGGCTCAGCGGCCCAAGCTATGAGCTTCTGAGGCAGCAATCTGTGGAATGGTTTAAGTCCAGCCGGTGCCTCGCTAATGAAATAGGACGAACTGACAAGCTCGTAATTCCGGGGTGGCAGGAGATCGGCGGTGTACTCTTTGGCGACCATGGAGACCCGCCAGTCTGGCACTAACGCGAGCACGGCTCGGAGCAGAGGCTCCATCATGACCATGTCGCCGATTCCCGGCGCAAATGGTATCAACAGTAAGCGGCGCTGTCTCTCCTCACCTGGTCTCATCTTCCGGTCCGCGATCCGAGTGTCGAATCGTGCTGCAACAGCTGTGCGGCAGTCGTACCTGGTCCAATTTGGCAAGGAACGTGCCGCTGGCACACTAGTTGCCGCCAGTCAGCTTCGTTTCAATGAATCAGAGACGTGGAGACTGCTCATGTTCCACCGCCGTCAGGCTGTGTCAAGGAAATGGAAGCTGATACTGGTGTCCCATACTCACTGGGACAGGGAATGGTACCTTCCGTTCCAGCAATTCCGAGCCAATCTTGTGGAAGCCGTGGATGATTTGCTGGATCTGATGAAGGACGACCCGGAATACCGCTACTTCACCCTCGACGGCCAGACCGTGGTGCTGGAGGACTATCTTGAAGTGCGTCCGAGTCGCGAGAAGGAACTCCAGGAGTTGATCGAGGCAGGCCGTGTTCTGGTAGGCCCGTGGTATGTGATGCCGGACGAGTTCTTGGTTAGTGGTGAGTCTCTCATTCGAAACCTCGTCGAAGGGCGACGGACCGCTGCTCGATTTGGTCCGGTTATGTGTGTGGGATACGTACCGGATTCCTTCGGCCACATCGCCCAACTTCCTCAGATCCTGCTAGGCTTCGGCATCAAGTCCGCGGTTCTATGGCGGGGGGTCGGCGCTGACCTCAGGCACAACGAGGCGATGTGGGAATCGCCGGACGGCAGCCAGGTGTTGCTGGAGTATATGCCAGGCGGCTACGGGAGCGCCGCGGTCCTGCCGGCGGCTCTGGACTCGCTTATGGAACGGATATCCCAGATCAGAACGCAGCTCCAGCCACGCGCAACCACGGACTTCCTGCTACTTATGAACGGCCACGACCACACGTTGCCCCAGAGAGATGTGCCGGCCATAGTCGCAGAGGCCAACCGACACTTGCGGGACGCGGAGATCATCCACGGAACGCTGCCAATGTTGCTGGATGGCATCCAGGAGCAGGCCTCCGCCGATGGAGTCGAATGGCAGCGGATCAGGGGAGAGCTTCGTTCCTCAGAAGTTGCTCACATTCTCGCGGGCGTGCTATCCACGCGAATGGATCTGAAGCAGCGCAATTCCCTATGTGAAGGCCTGCTAGAGAGATGGGCAGAGCCTTTCAGCAGCTTCGCAAGTCTCTTGCCGAGGGGTGACTGGACGTCGACGCACCCGGCAGTAGGGCAGCGGGCGAGCGATGCTCCAGCGCTCCTGCGATTGGCCTGGCGCTACCTCTTGAAGAATCACCCACACGACTCGATTTGCGGCTGCGGCGTCGATCAGGTACACGCGGAGATGATGACGCGATTCGACTGGTGCCAGCAGATAGCGCAGCTTGTTGCCGACCGAGCACTGAAGCTCATTTCCAGTGCTGTCGACACCGAGACCTGGTTTGAAGACGCTCGGGTGAAGGGAGCAATAGCTGTCTTCAATTCCGAGGCAGGGCCGCGAACAGACTTCGTCACCGCCACAGTGGAGCTCCCCAGTGATAAGTCTTCGTTCTTACTCGTCGCGCCGGATGGCCGTCAGGTCCCGTGGCAGATGCTTCGGGAGCGACATACGGAGCTTGCGAGTACCACGCTAAGCCGTTCGGAGGTTCAGCGCTACCTGCGGCTCTCAGGCCCGGGTCGAGACTGGCCCAGGTGGAAGTTGATGATACTGGACAGGATAGCTCGGGCGGCGTTAAGGGGCCGCATGTCGGATCTGATGATGACAACGATGGACGTGATTCCTGGGAAAGATCCGTCCACTGTGAATGTGGAGGTGGAGGTCACATCGGGGAGAGAGCACGACCACGAGGCCATGTCGTCCGGCATGCGAAAACTTACCAACCTTCTCGAAAATGGCGACGCCCAGCGCTTTCGGCTTCGAGTTCGACGGCGCGACCAGGCAGAGATCGGGTTTGTAGCACACGACATTCCGGGGTTCGGGATGAAGTTGTTCCGCTTCCAGCCGATGGCTGTCTCGCCATCCGCGCTTTCCCGTTCCCAACCGGAGGCGACCATTGAAAACGAGTACCTTTCCCTGCAGGTTAATAGCGAAAATGGAACCGTCAGACTGATCGACAAGGATACAGGGACAGTCTACTGGGATCTTAACAGCATCGTGGATGGTGGGGATGCCGGGGACGAGTACACCTACTCCCCACCCAGTCAAGACCGACTGGTTCGCGGACCGGCTTCACCCCCCTCGGTCACGCTCGAGGAGAAGGGGCCGGCGAGACAGGTTCTCCGAGTGGAAATGGTGCTCCAACTTCCCAAAGGCCTGTCGGATGACCGGCAGGCGAGATCGCTGGACACGGTGCCGTGCCAGGTCACAAGCTGGTTGGCCCTATACCCGAGCGTGCCGCGGGTGGATGTCCGCACGACGTTCGCCAACACGGCGGTCGACCACCGGTTGCGGGTGCTCTTTCCGACGCATCTCAGCGCGGACGTCTCGCACGCGGACGGCCACTTCGCCGTGATCGAGCGGCAGACGGAGCCTCCTGCAGCTCAACCCAGCTGGATCGAGCACCCGGTCGCAACCTACCCGCAGATGACTTTCGTCGATGTCAGCGACGGGCAGTCTGGGCTGATGATCGCGAACCGCGGACTGCCCGAGTTTGAAGTGGTTCAGCAGGAGACTGGTGCTGCCGTAGCTATCACGCTGCTACGTGCTATTGGATGGCTTTCACGAGACGATCTGACCACCCGACACGGAGGCGCCGGGCCGGCCATCCCAACGCCCGGGGCGCAGATGCCGGGCTCGCACAGCTTCGACTACTCCATCATTCCACATGCGGGCGGGTGGCAGAACGCGATCCATCAGGCTCGCAACTTCGTGACACCTTTGGCCGCGAGGTGGACCGGCCGCCACCCCGGGGTTCTGGGCCCCGAGCTCTCGTTTCTCGCTATCTCTCCGGCTACCCTTCTGGTGTCTGCGGTGAAACCGCCCGAGGATGGCAGCGAAGACCTGGT
>JAMCTA010000088.1 GCA_023381895.1 Chloroflexota bacterium | reverse complement strand
ACCAAGGGGAATATCAGTATCTACCAGTCCCTTCTCGCCAAGCCACGACACGGTGCCAGTGGCCTGCCGCTGACGCGGGCGGATTGGTATGCCTGAGGTAGGGCGGAGGCCCGACACGTCGAGCGCCTCGGCAATCCCCTCGGCGTGCTGGGAGTGGCTGCTGAGGCCGGCCCACGCATTGAAGGCGATCGTTCCAAGAGTCCGTTGCTCTCAGTACCGGGGAATCCATAGGGTTGCCGACCTCGCTGCCGGATGCGCGATGACAGAACAGTGCCGAGTAGTCACAGTCACCAGACACAGCGGGATGACGCCGCCATTGATCCGGCTGCAGAGCACCGCGACTGTCCATCGCCTGAGCAACCGGCGCCGAATACTCCTGGTAGGTCACTCAGGACGGCAGTGGTGCGTCTCCATTGGACTGTGCCGTGGCCAGTGGACGCACTTCTTTCTCAGCCGACGGAACAAGGACGAGCATGGTGCTGCCGGTGAGCTGGCGGCAGAGCTGTGCCACGACCGCATCGACGCCAGGAACGCCGCTAGCCTCATGATCGACCAGCACCAGGCGGGGCCGTGCTGCCACCGCCAGGACAGCGGTAAGCTGGAGCGCTCGTTGGGGGTCCCCCTGTACCCAGCTCTCCGCCGTCGTTTGCATTGCCGGGTCATCGGGGCGTAGTCCGAGCATGGCAGAGCCGGCGTCAACTGCACCATCTGGTCCCGCCGCCCAGCGCAGGAGCTCTGCCAGCGTCGCTCCGGCGAATGGGTAGGCGGGGTGCAGCCAGGCCACTGCTCGCCGCCAACCATCAAGTGGAACAGCGGCCAGCGACGAAAAGCCGTCGCGAATCTCCACCGTCTCTACCGGCCGGAGCGCGAGCACCGCATCGCGAATCTCCGCGAGCCGCTCCGGTGCGCCGGCGAGCGTCATCACCACGCCGGGCTGCAGTGACAGCGTCTGCTGTGCTGCGCCATCACCCAGCACCAGAGTCAGAGTGCTCTGGGCTGCCGGCCGCCACTCGGGTTGTCCCACCCGCTCACTCCCCTGACGAGCGTATTCCTCGAGCCGATCGAAGTTGGCGAGGATGCCGTGGATGGCGACGTAGCTGTTCACCGCTCCACCCAGACCAACGTAGCGCTGACCGTAGGCCATCACCGCCGTCAATGTTCCCAGCAGGAGCTGACCGTGGATGATAGCCAGGCCACCGACCAGCCAGAAGAGCACGGTCACCACGTTGCCCTCCAGGGCTTGCACACTACCGAACCAGTTCCCCCGAAGCATCTGCGCTAGGCCCAGCCGGTAGAGCAGATCGTTCAGCGCTCCAGTAAGACGGCGCTCTTCTCGCTCGAACCCCTGAGCACGGAGCAGGAATGCCCGCGCTGGACTGGCAAGCTCCCGCAGTTCACTCGCCATAGCGCCAACGACACCGAAGGTGCGCTCTTGGAGGCGCGAGTTCAAGCGGCCGACCCACATAGTCGCTGCAGCAAATGGAATGACGACCACCAGCGTCAGCACACCGAACCGGGGACCCAGGAACCAGAGCAATACCATGCCAGGAATGTTGGGGATCACCATCCAGGTCACAACCTTGATGATCGCATCGGTCCCAGCAAAGATGGCGTTGACATCATTGATGATGCGTGACGCTACCTCTGAGGATTCATGAGTGCGGAAGAAGGAGAAGGTTGCGCGGACGAGCCTGCTGAAGAAGACCTCGCGCACCTCACCCGACATGCGCTTGCCGCCGGTCTGTACCCACGTCGTCACGAAGCAGATATTGGCGAGGCCCCAGACGACTGACAGCAAGATCAGGAAGACGGCATAGGTGTTGAGAGTGCTGACCTGGTGCTTGCCGACACCGACATCGATGATTTCTCTGGTGATGAGCGGTGCAAAGGTATTGTTGAAGCTTGCTATGATCTCGCCGAGCACGAGGATAACCAGCCAGTACACCCAGTAGCGGGCCATGTACTGCATGAGTTGCTTGAACGGTGCCCAGAAGCGAGAGGTGTGCTGGGTACGGTGCCGGCGCAAGCCGAGCGATGCCCACCAACCCCGACCATCGTCTTCCAGAATCGTGCGCGACCAGGAGCGCTGCCTAGGTACAACACGCACCGGCCTCTCCAGCACGCTGCCTTCTTGAAGCGCGCCACGCTGCATCTCCAGGTGTCCATCCGCCTGGCGAACCACAAACGTACCGCTGGCCGCACGCGGTTCTTCCGGCTGCACCCGCAGGACACTCTGCTGCCAGTGTTCCCAAGGAATGCGCAATCCGGCCGGCTCAGCCACACTGATCCACAGCGGTGCCGTGTGCAGACGGGCGGCAACGAGCGAGACGAGAAAGCGCAGCTGGCGATCCGCTGCACCATCGTCCAGTGGCGCATCGAGCACGGGGTAGGGTTCCGTGACCGCACAGGCAGCAGCGACCTTATCCCACTCCATCCGCCACTCGGCTTCCAAAGAGTGAGGTGCAGCAGCTTGCCAGAGCATGCGTACTGTCGCACCGGGAAGCGGCAATGTGGCGCTGATGAGGGACACTGCCGCACGCCGCGTTTCGGGGGCTGCTGTGGGGAGATCAATACCAGCGAGCTCGACCGTCCCGTCGAGCGGCGGACGCCAGCCGCTCAGCAATGCCGCCCATTGCCAGGCAACCTGCTCATCTTCGGAGGCGTCGAGGATCGTCACCACCTCCCCAGAAGCCACTTCCAGGCTGAGACGCTCCCCGGTAGGGGCCTCTGGGGTGTCCAGACCGAGAGCTGCCTGCACACGGTAAGGTCCCGCAGAGATGGTTGTCGGGGCCGGTGTTGCCGCGCTCATCTGGTGCGGCGCCAGCGCTTCGAGGTCTTGACTGACACGGTCAGCCACTGCTGCCAGGCTGCGGAACGAAAACCAGAACTCTGCCAGGTTGTGGATGGGTCCATCGAGCCGTCCGACCAAGCCGACCATAGCGAGGACCGTCCCCAACGTCAGCGTGCCGGCGAAGATGCTGTGGCCGCCCACCAGCCAGAGGATACCAATGGTTGCTCCCTGAATGATCTGAAAGACGTTGTCGTACCAGTGGAAGAGGACGCGTGCGTAGATCGAAGCGTTGGTGAGCTCGCGGTTCTCGCGCCGGAACTGAGCGAGGAGATCCTGCTGCCGGCCTAGGAGCTTGTCGCGCAGGGCAGCATAGGGTGCGAAGACACTGAGGGCGAAGTGCGTCATGGTCGCGAGCTTCTCATATTGGCGGTGAATGGCGCCGTAGATGATACGTCCCCACCACACGGCAATGGCAATCGGGATCGGCAGGAGGATGAAGCTCCAGGCGGTAAGTCGAGCATTTAGTAGCAACATCGCGATGATCGCCGAGGCGAGGATAACGAGGTTGTTGATGGAGCTGGTGACGGTACCGATGATACCAGCCACCCCTGTGAACACGGGAGAGTCGCCGCCAGCCACCCCCACTTCGTTAATGGTGCGCACCATTGTCTGGCCAGGACCGCGCCCAACTAATTGGGCCAGCGGCATCGCAATCTGACGATCCAAGACATCCTTACGAAGGTGCCAGACGATGCGGGCCGTCGCCCAAGCACCAAACCAACCGTTGACCACGCTCACGAGCACGATGAGCAGGAAGATGCCGGAAAGTGTGGTGATGTCACCGAACAAGGGAACCGTCGTGTGGCTCTTGAGATCCACATTGACGATGTGCTTGACGATAAAGGCCGGCTGCACACCAAGGTAAGCCGAAATGAAGATCGTCGTCAGCAATCCTAGCGCTGCCCACCAGACGTAGCGGATGTACGTCAGGAGATGCCAGAGGCCGCCAAGGCGTAGTGGACTTGGCGGTGTGGACGGTAGCGGTCCGCCGATGTCTCGCCAAAACCAGAAGTGATCGAGGCGAAGCCGTTCGAGGAGCGACAGCTGAGATCGTGTGGCTGCCACGGTGTGCCCTTTCTGGTGGGTGCGTACCGCAGGCGCCGCAACACGCCTGCTGGACGACACTGAAGGTCTAGGGGCCACCAACGATTCTATTCCATCCACCGCCCGCGGGCAAGGGGCAGTAGCTGAAGTGGATAACCTGGGCGGTGCTCCGCTACGGTCGCGCACTCGATTCGCCACTGTCCCGGCTCTCCGGCCCCGCCGGTGGCAGTGGTCCTGCCGCCTCACACGGGGGCGCGTCGGCGCGGTCGTGCTCCAGGAAGCGCCGCCAGTAGCTTGCCATGGTGTCGAGTTCCCGCTCGTCGTAGAGTGACAGGAAATGCTGGCGGGCAAGGGCCGCTTCCGTTGCCTTGGCGGCGCGCAGCTTCGCCAAGCCCTTATCGGTGAGCTGGGCATAGATGCCGCGACGATCCTCGCCAGCCACGGCGCGACAGACGAGGCCGGCGCGTTCCAGGCGGTCGACGAGCTGACTCATGCCGCCCAGCGTGAATAGGCTTTTCTCCGCCAGGTCGGAGAGGCGGAGATGCCGCCCCGGCGCCCAAGAGAGCAGCAGGAGCACCTCGACCTCGCCTTGCGAGAGGTGGTGCTCCGCTTGCAGGGCGGCTTCGATCCGGCGTTCCATCTTCCGGCGCGCGAGGTAGAGTCCGCTCCAGGCGGCCCGCTCGCGCGGCGTCAACTCGTTGTGCATCGTTCCTCCTTGCGTAGGTAGGTGGCATCTGGCCGGGCGGCGCTGGTGAGATGGGTGGCATGGGATGGGACGGGAAGGCATGTCGCATTGGGTCGTCGGCCTCATCGTCGTGGTGTCCCGGCACGTCCGGGCGGTTACTCGGCGATCATCCAGAACTCCTGCAGATCAAACTTCCCTTCGCTCATCGTGCGCCGGGCGCCCAGGCCACTCTCCTGCGCCGCCAGCAGCATCGTCTCCAACTGCTCCCGACTCGGCTTGCGCGGGTGGCTCCTGAGGACCCATACCTCGAAGGTGAGTTCTGCGCGCTCCACGTACTCGAAGCGGTTGATAGCGCTCATGGGCCCGCGCGGTCCCAGCCGGTGGCTGATGTGCTGGGCCACGCCGTCGGGTGCCGTGAGGGGCCGGCCTTCCCGCTGTAACAGAATGTGTTCGGGTTTGACGAAGACGGCGTGCTGCATGGCCTGGCGAATGCCGCCCGCACCCATGTAGCCCAGTGCGACCGCGCTCTCCTTCAGCATCGCCTTGACGTTATGCTCCTTGAGGCACAGCGGCCCACCTTCCCCGCCCTGGCGGTAGAAGACGCTGGCGTCCTCCTCCACCTGCTCTGCCGCCCGCTCGTCCAGGTCGCGCCCCATCTTGGCGAGCAGCTCGCGGCGATCGGCCGCGCCCTCGACCCCGCCGCCGCGCAGAAAGGCATCCCGCCGGGCCGGGTCGGCGGGGATGCCAGCGCAGAGGCGCCGCCGGACGCGCAGCACCACGCCGCAGCGCACGTAGAGCGCCGCCGCGCGCGCCTCTGCAGAACTGAGCATCGCGATCGGGCGCTCAACCTGAGGAGCAACCCGATGCACTGACCCTCCTTCTTGCCGGCTGTAGGCTCCTTCCTGCTCGTCCGCCGGCTTGATCAGGCCAACGAGTTTGGGCATGGCGCTTCCCTTCTCTTGCTGCGCCAGGATGCCATCACTGAGATCCGCGGCACCCGGCCAGTGGTGTCTACTCATCGTGCCCACTCATCCAGGAAACGGCGAACTGCTCGCATTCCCCAGCGCGACCTCACCATCCACCGGTCTGGACTCTCTTTGATGTTAGTTACGTACGTAAGTATACCATCGAACTCACAACTTCGTCCTGCTCCGGAAACTGGTGCTGTCCACTGCCTGCAGTTCGTGACCAGACCTCGCCTAGCCTCGTGGTCCAGTGTCACTACCAACAGCACCCGGCAGTACAAGCGGTAAGCTCACGGTGAAGGTCGAGCCGCGCCCTGGCACACTCTCAACCGTGATTTTTCCACCGTGGAGTTCAACCAACTGCCGGGTGATCACGAGGCCGAGCCCGGCTCCGCTCTCTTTCCGCGTGAGTTGGTTATTCGCCCGGAAGAACTTGGTGAAGAGCTGCGCCCGCTCTGCCTCATCCATGCCGATACCGGTATCGCTCACGGAAAGTAGGAGGGCCCTGTCATCACTCCAAACGCGGACGGTAATACAGCCGCTGCCCGGAGTGTACTTATGGGCGTTCGAGATGAGGTTCGTCACGATCTGGCGTAACCGTCCCGCATCGGCAAAGACGGTGGGCAGCAGTGGAGAAATCTGTAGGGTTAGCTGGTGTCCCTTGGTCACGAGCTGCGGACGGAACGCCTGCACGACCTCTTCCGCGAGCGGGCGAAGCTGAAGGGGAACCCGCTCTAGCCGCAGCTTGCCGGCCTCCAGTCGGGAGACATCGAGCAGGTCATTGATGAGTGCTACTTCACGGGCGATGTTCTGCTCGACGATCTGGAGGGACTCTCGCTGTTCGTCCGGCAGCGGCCCCATTTCACCGGCGATCAGTAGGTCTACGTATCCCTTGATCGAGGTGAGCGGCGTCCGCAGCTCGTGCGAGATGAAGGAGATGAACTCTTCGCGCATATGCCCGAGCAGACGCTCCTCAGTAACATCGCGCAGCACGATGAGCTGTCCCAGATGACTGCTCTCCTGCGCTCGCACCGCCGTCGTCTCCACCGCGAAGATGCGCTGCACGGGTTCGATTTGCACGAGCTCGTGTGGCACAGCCGGAGCGCCGTCCGGAGCTGCTACGAGCATGTCCTCGAGCAGCGTGGGGGCACTAAAGCTGCGAGCCAGATGGGGAGTGAGATCAGTGAGTAACCGCCCGCGCGCCTCCTGGGCGGATAGCTGGAACAGTTCCTCGGCACGGCGGTTGAGCGAGCGAATACGACCATCCGGCGCCAACAGCAGGATAGCCTCGTTGGTCGTATCCAGGATCGCCTGTAGCTCGCTACGGGCGGCCTCCCTGGCCGCAGTGAGCTGGACCCGTTCGATCGCCGCAGCGGCATGGTCTGCCAGGACCTGCAGTGGCTCCAGTTGCTCCACACGAAAGGCGTGCGGACTGGGCGCGTTGGCGTGGAGCGTCCCTAGGAGACGCCCAGGGAAGCGTAAGGGCACAATCAGACTGCTCTGCACTCCGTGCTGTGCCACCGCGAGCGCGGCGAACGGGTGTCCCTGAGCCGCAGCGGTGATGTGGTCAGGGGTGTAGACGCCTGCGCCAGTGAGGAGCACCTGCTCCATGTAGCTTCCTGCGCCGACGGTGCCCTCCTCCCACAGATAGCGTTGCTCACCCGACCAGCGGTAGACGCGGTAACGCTGGTCGGCCACGGTGGCTGCCGGCCCCTGGAGCAAGCGGACTCCTCCACCTGGTGCTCCAGCCACTTCGTGGACACCCCGGAGTAGGATCTGCAGAGCCTCTTCGACAGCTTGGGACGCTGCCAGCCGGCTCGTGGTCTCCACCAGGCAACGCAGGATCGCCTGTTCTGCCACGGCTGCTCTCTGCTGCTGCCGCTGCTGGCAGGCCAGAGATACACGCAGGAACAGGGTATCATCCCAGGCTGCCGGACCAAGCCAGCCGTCGGCACCGCACGTCCAGAGCTGGCTCCAAATGGACTGGTCGACCGACGGTGAAATCCAAAAGAGGATGGCTGCATCTGTCGCCGGACCCTGTCGCAGCTGTTCCAGCAACGCCGTTGACACGATGCCATTGCCTGCCGCACTGAGGTCCAGGAGCACGACATCCGGCCTACAGGCCGCGGCACAATCCAGAGCCGACTCAGTGACCGGCACTGTGACCGGACGGAATCCTTCTCTGTGGCAGGCGTTGGTAGCCGCCTGCGCTAGTATCTCCCGATCTGTCACGATGAGGAACACGGATCCTGAGAGCATACACTGTCCACTGCTGATGACTGCACAACCACCTCGGCGGTATGTTACCAAAGCATGGTGCCCTCCATTACTAGCGCAGGACTTCCGGTGAGGTATCGCCCGGCGTAGCTCCCACGGCTCAGCCTCGACAGCAGTGTGCTGCGTTGTCACGTGGGTCGAGTTGATAGTATTTTCATAGCCCGACAACGAGACTTCGTATGCTGTGCTACCAGTGCTGGTGTCCGGCACAAGCTACCGAGCGCTACCTACTGCAGGGAGAATAGCCATATCTCGTTGTCGTGATAGTATTCTACTCGTCAATGGAATGCGGCAGCCCTTCTCGATATCAGGCTGCACAGATTGCACGCTTCATTTGGCAACGAACACTGGGGGAGCACGGCGTGGCGAGACGGACTGCTACCCTTGTCGCTACGACCACTGCTGCTATGGCAGCAGCCGAAGATCTGGACTTGGCGTTGCAGGCGCTCCTCGCTGGAGTGTGCGACCTCACCGGTGCCGAGTGCGGCGGTGTGCGCATACTGAAAGAACGTGACCAGGTCCTTGGGTGGTGCCGTCTCTATTTCTGGGAGGGCGGGGAAGACTTCACCTGGCTAGAGGTGGAGAATCTGCCCGATAGCAACACGGTGCAGGCGCTGACCACAGGTCGTGGCATCTATTCATCAGATCTGTCGGCCCGAGCGGCTACGGGTGATCGCTCAGCACAGGCGGCAAGCGAGCGTGACCAGCTCAGGAGCAGCTTGATCGTTCCCTTGCGGACAGGAGGTCAGGTGATCGGCAGCTTGCACGCCGACGCCCGGCGTCCCCGTGCCTTCTCGCGGGCACTGCTCCTTCCACTCCAAATACTGGCTGATCACGCCGCCGGCGCTATCGCTCGTGCCCAGCTCAGCGAGAAGGAGCAGGCCACGGAGCGCCACCTGCTACTTGCCTTGCAAACGTCTGGCACCGTCACTTTCAGTTGTGACACGCTAGGACGGTTAGAGAGCGTAACAGGCGACGTCCGCGCGCTCCTCGGTCGGAGTAACGAAGCCATCGTGGGGCAACGCCTGCTCGACCTGATCCATCCCAGCGTCCGCGCTGCCATAGCGGCAGCGCTGGCGGATTGGGGACCAGGGCAGCAAGAAACGCTCCGTATCGAGACGTTGCTCTGGCACGCCAGCGGATCGTCGGTCCCTGCGCTCATCGTTCTCGGAGCGCTCCTGGAGCAAGGCCAGGTGGCAGGTGGCATTGGCGCGATCGCTGACCTCTCGCGGGTACGAGGGCTGGAGAGTGAGCTAACGAAGGCCTTGACCGATCTGGCGAAGCGAGAAGCAAGCCTTGCTGCAGCGCAGGAGATAGCTCACCTCGGGCACTGGGAATGGGATCTGGCGACCGAAAGCCGGTGGTGGTCAGATGAGCTTTTCCGTATCTTCGGCCTTCCACTCCGTCCAGAAGCGCCGAGCTTCGAGGCCTTCCTCCAGATGGTACATCCTGACCACCGGCGAGAGGTCGAGGCCACCATACGGGCAGCACAGGAGGATAATCAGAACTTAGCGCTGGAGTTCTGCATCGTCCGGCCAGATGGGAGTGAACGCTGGCTCCAGATCCGCGGTGAGGTGCAGCCCGGAAGGCGGAGGGAAGCGCAGCGGATAGTGAGTACGATCCTGGACATCACGGAGCGCAAGCAAGTAGAGCTGATGCTCGAGCAGCAATATCACGAAGCAGAGGCAGCCCGAGGAGAGCTGCGGGCGATTCTCGATACGACCAATGAAGCTATGCTCTTCCTGGCGCTAGACGGTCGCATCCTGAACGCCAACCGTCGCGTGGAGACGCTCTTTCAAATCAGTGAGGCTGCACTTCGCCGGCTCAGTGCCAGCGCCGTGCACGATGTGTGCCTAAAGCTATTCGAGGATGCAGCCCTGTGCCGGAAGCTGCTGGCCTATCACGATGATCCCTACGAGCGCTTTCAATACGAGCTGAAGCAGCGCTGGCCCCAAGAACGGGACCTCCTCCTGGAGTCTACACCGGTCCAGACAAGCGCGGCGCAACTGCTCGGACGGCTCTTCGCCTTCCGTGACGTCACCAGTGAGCGAATGGCCGACCGGATGAAGGATGAGGTCATCTCATTCGTATCTCACGAGCTACGGACGCCGCTCACCTCGATCAAAGGCTATGCGGATCTACTGCTGGAAGGCGAGCTCGGTATGCTGTCCTCCGACCAGCAAGAATTCCTCCGGATTATCCAGCAGAGTACGAATCGCGAGGTGAGTCTGATCAACGATCTGCTCGACATCTCGCGCCTCGAGAGTGGCAAGACGACGCTCGACTTCTCCCTCATTGCGCTCGTCCCCCTGCTCGAGCAGCTCGTAGCCGCCTTTCGACCACAGCTCATGGCAAAGCAGCAGCGTGTAGTGCTCTACCTCTCCGACCGTCTGCCCCCGATCATGGCGGATGCCAGCCGGCTGACGCAGGTGTTTACCAATCTCGTCTCGAACGCCCACAAGTACACGCCTATTGGTGGACAGATCACGCTGCGTGCCTGGCAGGAGAACGGCCGGGCGCTCGTCTCGGTAGCTGATTCCGGGATCGGCATGAGCGAAGAAGAACAAGCGCAGCTCTTCACGAAGTTCTTTCGCGCGAGGAATCGTATGGCTCAGAACGAAGGAGGTACAGGGCTGGGTCTGGTGATCTCACGGCAGCTCGTGGAGTTGCACGGGGGGGCAATTGCTGTGACGAGCGCGCTAGGCCGAGGGTCAACCTTTACTGTCTCGCTCCCCATCCAACTGGAAGTGGAAGGCGCTGACTCGGAGAGCAACGGTCATCTCTAACAGAGCCTCATCGAGATCGGCGGGGCACATCGCATACTCAGCGAACCGCGAAGAGCTGGCGCGAAACACCGACCTCACCCTGCCGCAGCGCGCCGGCATCTCCAACATCGCCGCACGGCGACAACGGTGCACCGCCGTCCTCGTCCTTGCCGCTCTCTAGCATTCAATGAAGCTCCAAAAACATAAAAACAGCGAATATGCACTATTGACTTTTTCTTCTAACAATGGTAAAAACACTCCTGCCCCGAACTTCTAGCTAGCGGCGATCATAAGGACAGATGAGTCGCCAGCTTCAGCCGCACGGATCTTACGATCTGTGTAATGCCGTGCGACTGCTCGCTATCGCTGTACAGGCTAGCGCTCGGATTCGATAGGTGTGCAGTAGTATCCTGAAGGGGAGGCCGTTGGCGTGTCTGCGATCACCGATTTCCAGAAGAAGCTCCTCACGGACCCGGCGACCAGGAAGGCATTTGCGGAGAATCCGCAGAAAGTGCTCGACGACCTCGGTGTCAAGCTACCGCCGGGCACGGAGATCCCCAAGCAGATCCCCGAGCAGCGACTCGAGGCGGCGATCAACGAGGTTAACCAAGGACTGCGGGACCAAGGGACCAATCTCGACACCATCGATTCGGGCAGCACCGCGGCTGTCACTCGCTTCGTGGAGAATGCGATTCCACTGAGAACCCGCGACCTGCAGGCGATGGCAGCCGCGCACGATGAGTTCGCTTCTGCCGCTATGCGTGTGGGAGGTGGCGACGTCGCTACAGTCGCTGTGGTTGGCGCTGTGGTCGCTGCGGTAGTCGCGGTGCCTGTCGCGGTCTATGGTTTCGGTGCAGATCGTTACCGGCAGTTCATCCGCCCCGAGCTGGGGGTAGAGGGGGTCAGCTCCCGCGCTGGTGGTCTCGTGGTCCACGCGCCGAATGGGGTGCGGATCCAGGGGATGACGGTGAATCAGGTTGCCGACCTCATTACCCGGCTGCAGGCTCGGGGTGGTGGCGGTGGTGTAGGGTGACCATCCGGATGATGGTCGATCTACCGCGGCGACCGCGCGAAGTTGCCTTGATGTATGCGCGGACCTGCAACATTGCTTGCCGGCACTGCGGGATTGAGTCATCACCGCACAATAAGAGCAAGATGAGTCTCGCTGACGCGCGTCGCTACATTGTGGAGGCAGCCGCTATTCCCCGCTTTGCCAAGGTGACGTTCACTGGGGGCGAGCCATTCCTGTTCCAGGACGACCACGCTGAGTTGATCGCCCTGTGCAAGCAACTGGGCCTGCACACGCGAATTGTGTCGAATGGCTTCTGGGCGAAGCATCTGGAGCGTGGGCTGGCTGTCCTCAGCCGGATGAAGGAGGCCGGGCTCAGCGAGATCAACTTCAGCGCTGATAGGTTTCACCTAGAGTTTATGCCGTCGTACGTCTTGCGCAATGCGCTAGAGTGTGCGCGTCAACTAGACTTCACGCGCATCGTCTCGTTCGTCACCAACTCCGACACGCCCCCGCTCGACCTCTTGAGCACTATGTACGATCTGCCTCGTGATCAGTTGATGGACTTGCGGCCGGTTGCCGACCATCCGCAGCAGATCGAAGCGCTCCGAGACCGGAAGATTTTCGTGTATGCTGGAGGATTGATCGGCCTTGGACGTGCCGCACAGCATCCGGATGAGCTGCGCCACTTTCCTGTCAGCTTCTTTCCCTCACAGCAGCCTTGCGGTGAGGTGGTCAACAAGCCGGTCATCTACCCGGACGGGGATTTTCAAGCCTGCTGCTGTGCCGGCGGGAAGATGAAGGCCTTCACAGTCGGTAACCTGCACACAAGCAGTCTGGCGGAACTCTACGCGAAGATGGAGCGCCGCTCCCAGTACCAGTTGATCAATACGTATGGTCCGAAGGAGCTCTATGAGATCATCCAGCGGGCACGCCCGGATCTGAAGCGTAGGGGCCAGTACACGTCCATCTGCGAGCTGTGCGTGCGCTCCACGGATGGCTTGACTCCGGAGGAGATGGACCAGATCGTGGACGAGGCTATGCTCGAGAAGACACTGGTCGCCCTGGGAGTCGTATCTCCTGCGCTGTCCACGTAGGAGCTCACGGTGAGCTGAGGCATGCTGAGGAGTGAGGAGATCCGATGCGGCCAGGACGCGCTTCTGATGACACACCGCACTTGAGAGATGATGGCGTGGGACAACCGGGAGCAGAACAGGCGAAACGCTCGATGTGTCTCATCTCTATGCCCTTCACGCCTATCCTGATGCCGGGCCTCGGTGTCAGCACCCTCAAGAGCACACTGCATGCCGCGGGCATCACCGCCGGCGTGTACTATGGGGCGCTGGACTTTTTCCGTTTCTTCACCCCGGACCACCACGACCCACGTCAGGCGCTGTTCGACTACAATTTCCTCGCTTCGAACGAGGACCTCGGTGACGTCTTCTTTTCCTCGGCCCTTTGGCGCGACTCGATCAGTCCAATTCGAGATGCTTTTGAAGAGATCCGTATCTCCCCGAACGCGCTGTATACCCGCAGTGAGGTGGAGCTGCTGCTCGCACGGCTCCTTACCTACGTGAAGCGAGCTGAGGGCTTCATCGATCACTGCCTACGAGCACGCGACTGGGGGCGCTACGATATAATCGGCTTTTCCTCCACTTTCTGCCAAAACGCTGGCTCGCTCGCGCTCGCTCGGGCGCTGCACGAGCGCTATCCAGATCTGCACATCGTATTTGGGGGCGCCAACTGTGAAGGCGAGATGGGTGTGCAGCTCCTGCGCTCGTTTCCGTGGGTCGATACGGTCATCCAGGGTGAAGCCGACTTCACCTTTCCTGAGTTTGTCCGCCGGTTGCGCAACGGCGAGGGCATCCGAGACGTGCCGGGCGTCGTCTACCGTGACGGTGGCGAGGTACGTACTGGCCCTCCACCGCAGCCGGTGCAGCGCATGGACACGGTGCCGTTTCCGGATTTCACCGATTACTTCGAGCAGCTGCCTGAGTTGATCCTGGATCAGGAGGTGCGTGATCAACTCTCCCTTGCCATTGAGACATCGCGTGGCTGCTGGTGGGGAGCGGTAAACCATTGCACTTTCTGCGGTCTGAACCCGACTATGATGACCTTTCGCAGCAAGAGTCCCGACCGGGCGATTGCTGAGTTCCGCTATATGAGGAGTCGTTACGACCAGCGCCGAATTTGCGCCGTCGACAACATCATCGGCATGCAGTACTTCAAGGACGTCCTTCCAAAGCTGGAGCCCGAAGGACTGGAGATCTTTTACGAGACGAAGGCCAATCTCAAGGAGGAGCAGGTTCAGCAGCTTGCTCGATCTGGCGTCACGGCAATTCAGCCTGGCATCGAAGGTTTGAGCTCGGAGATCCTGAGATTGATGAAGAAAGGGGTCAAAGGGTATCAAAACGTCGAGCTTCTCAAATGGTGCTCAACCTATGGCGTCAGCCCGATCTGGTTCTATCTCTATCGATTTCCCCACGAACCACACGAACCGTACTGGCGAGACATCCACCGGTTCGAGCGGCTTGCGCACCTGCCACCGCCCAAGAACCCCAACCCGGTGGTCATTGATCGCTACAGCCCGTTGTTTCAGTTCCGCGACGCCTTTGAGCTTAAGAACCTGCGTCCGGCGAAACGCGCCCGTGTATGCTATCGCGGTCTGACTGAGGAGGAGCTGATCCGCATCTCCTATCACTTCGACGCTGACCTGCCCCAGGGGAACGACCTTCCATACGAAGTGCCTCTCTGGACCGGTATCCTCCGCTGGAACTATGAGTATGCCCGCGGAGCTCGCTTTTCCCAGTTTGAAGTGGCTCATTCGACGCTGCTTGTCGACACAAGACGAGAGAAGCGGCGCTGCTTCCTGCTCAGTGGGACGGCCCATCGCCTCCACCGCTTGCTCCGGCGGGGGCACCCTCTTGAAAGGATCGTTCAAGAGTTCCACCGTGTCCGTGCGGAGCCGGCAGAGCCCGAGCTCTCCGATCTGTTGCTGGCTTGCGCTGCCGGTGAACTGGGGGCTGAGGAGATTGGTGGACCCGCGGACGCGGCTGAGGTCGACCGCTTCCTTGCCGAGCTAGAGCAGCGCTGGATCGTGATGGCCCTAGATGATCGCTGGATCGCACTGGCCGTGGATTGCACCAGTGTCGAAGAGGCTACGCCCTACGGTCTGGCGTCTTTCGTCCGCGTGCTCGCCGGCACACCGCCTCCCGATCAGCCGGGACCACAGCTACCCGCTGCAGTGACGGCTTTCAGCTCGGGCAGTCTGGCCTTAGGCAGTTGAGGACGGATCGGTGTCGTCAGCTTCTGGTAGCGGCATGGGTCCAGTGAACTTGGAGCATAGTAGACAGGCGGGCGTTCCCTATTCGGTGGCGCTAATCTATCCGCCCTTCGGCCCCAGCGGGCTGCCGAGCCTCGGTCTTGCGCTACTCTCCGCGGGCATCAAGGCGTGGGGTCACGTATGCCGCACTTGGTATTGGAACTATGACTTGATCGCCCGCATGCCCGGCGCATCGTTCGATCAACGGCTAGCTGCCTACCAGGTGCTGACAAACCGAACCTGGCATCCTTTCAATGAGTGGATCTTTGCCGGCAGCGTCTACGGCCGCAAACAGGCGGACCGCGACGCTGCCGCAGTGCAGGAGCTGCTTCGCTTGGAGGCTATGACCGCAGGCGGCCCCATCCGCGCTGTCGACCTACTGCGTCTGCGTAGGGAGTCCCAGCAGATCGTCGACACGATGACTGACCGCCTAGAGCCATTTGACGTCGTTGGCATCGCCACCACCTTCTATCAGAATCTCCCAGCCTTAGCTCTCGCTAGACGAATCAAGGAGCGCTGGCCGGGCAAAGTCGTTGTGCTCGGCGGCGCCAACTGCGATGGAGAGATGGGCAAGGGACTCATGTGCCTCTTCGACTCTATCGACTTCGCCTTTAGCGGAGAGGTCGACTTCACCTTTCCCGATTTCGTGGATCGTCTGAGCCGTGACGCCGCTCTCGACAACGTGCCGGGCCTCTTACGCCGAGCCCCCAATGGTGAGATCATCTCGGGTCCGAAGGCGTTGCCACTGCAGAACCTCGACGCGCTGCCCTACCCCGACTTCGATGACTACGTCGAGGAGCGACGCCGGGCCGGCTTCGACGTGACCCGCGACCTCGTGCTGGCCCTCGAGTCTTCTCGTGGGTGCTGGTGGGGCGAGAAGCAACACTGCACCTTCTGCGGCTTGAACGCCATGGGTATCGGCTATCGCTGGAAGAGCCAAGAGCGGTTCCGCGCCGAGGTCACCCAGGTGTTGAAGCGCTACCACACTCGATTTCTTTTCATGACCGATAACATCCTGGCCATGGACTACTACGACGACTTCATGAGATGGGCGATGGATGCCGACTTGCAGGTGGATTTCTTCTATGAGATCAAGGCCAACGTGAAGCGCTGGCACGTCGAGCGGCTGGCCGAGGCCGGAATCTCAGCGGTGCAGCCGGGAATCGAGAGCCTGAGTAGCAATATCCTCGCGCTGATGCGTAAGGGGACGACTGGCGTCCAGAACGTCGCCTTCCTGAAGTACGCCCGTGAGTACGGCATTCTGCCTACCTACAATATCCTGGTCGGCTTCCCTGGAGAGAACCCGGAGGACTATGAGGCGATGGCAGCGGAGCTGCCCAAACTTGTGCATCTGCGTCCTCCGACGTCCGTTCCGAAGGTGGAGTTCCACCGGTTCAGTCCATACTACGAACACCCTGAGCAGTTCGGACTCCGCTTGCGCCCTGTCCCGTACTACCGCTACCTCTACCCCTTTAGCGACGCCGAGATCGCCCGTATCGCCTACCTCTTTGAACGAGAGGATGCCGATAGCCAGGACTTGAGCTACGTCAACCCGCTCATCGATGCGATCTTCCAGTGGCGCGGTGCCTACGACGAAGACCGCTGCGCACTCACTTGGCAGCAAGACGGCAAGGACGTGCTGATCACGGACTGTCGCCCCGGCTTCCCCCAGAGGCGCTATCGTCTGCAAGAATATGCCACGACGATCTTTCAAGAGCTGGATACGCCCCGGTCACTAAGCGCGCTCCTTCAACAGGCAAAGGGGGCGCCGCCAGATGATCCCATTCGCAGTTTTCTGGCGCTGCTGCTCCGTGCCGGAGCAGCAGCGCCATCCAGCAATGAGGAGATCATCTGCTTCAGCGCTGCCGAGTTCCTCGCGGATCCAGAGCAGCGCCTCGCCCCCTTGCTCCGTGCCGGTCTTCTCTTCGAGGAGCGGGCGCCTTGGCCCAACCAGCGCTATCTTGCCTTGCCGGTGCGCGCTCAGGCCCGCGCGACGGAGGGACGCTGGCTCAAGGTGGGCGTATGAGCGCCATGTCTGAGCAGACATCAACTGGTGATACCGCGTGCTCATACCCCTCGGCACACACGCACGCGGTGGCTGCGATCGTCCTCGAGAGCCTTCGCGCTGGCGACCTTGCTGCGTTCTGTCAGGGGCGTAGCATCGTGCCGGAAGAGCTACTCGCCTGGCGAACGGCGTTCGTAGCGGCCGGCGTCGCAGGCCTGCACGAGGCGCTCCATCCTAGCGGCTGGTTGCAGGTGAACCTTCAGCTAGATCCGTTCGGTGCATCCTGGACCGAGCTGATGAGCGACGACTTCCAGGAGTATATCCGCGCCTGGCTGGAGGAAGGGCACATCGACCGCTTCTTCTACCTGTACAAGCCACCTGGTGTGCGGTTGCGCTTCCGTGGTGCTCGGGCGCGCTTCCTACCTCTTTTAGAAGACCGGCTCACCACCCTGATGCGGAAGGGTGTCGTGGCCGGCTCGGATATCGTGCCCTATGACGCCGAAGTGTATCAATTCGGTGGAGCAGCTGGCCTCGAGCTCGCCCACGAATACTTCACGTACGAGAGTCTGGCTGTCCTGGCCTATCACCGCTTACGTTTGCAGGGCGCGGTCGTTCTGCTCCCGGCCGAGTTCTCGCTGGTGCTGGTCGATACGGTGTTGCGAGCCCTCACTGACGACGTCTGGGAGCTGTGGGACGTCTGGTGCAAGTTCGAGCTGACCGGCCGCTTGCCACTGCCTGTCGGCGCCGCTGCTACGGTACGAGACGCTGCCGGCGTTGCTGGCCGGGCATTCTTACCGCTACTGCGCTCGCCTGAGACGACCTTGCAGCTGGTGTCGGATGGTGAGGGCGAGATCTTGCGCCGCTATCGGCAGGACCTAACCAGCGTAGTCGCGCGGACGCGACGAGCCCGCGACGAAGGCGCCCTGTTGTGGGGGTTGCGGGAAATCTTACCATTCTGGGTGATCTTCCATTGGAATCGCATGGGATTCGATCTGGACCGCCAGCAGTATCTAGCATTTTTCATGGCGCAGCTACTCAACCCTAAGGAGGGGAGTGTCCCGTGTGATTGAAACGAACGCCGGGTGCGGCCTACCGCTCGCTCGCCCTGCGCAGTCAGATGGTGACCCCGGCGGGATACCCTGGCTTGTATTCCCCTGGGTGCTGGTCCGAGTGCCCGCAGTGCCGCGATCGATACTCGCCAGCATCCGGTACACCAGCGCCACCGCCTCCTACCAGCGGGCTCGTCAACAGCAGCTATTACTGCTAGAGCGCGGGAAGGCGCTGGCGCAACGCCTCGGTGAGTGCATCCCGCTGATCGAAGAACGCCCATCCCGCGCGCGGCTGCTGGCGCTCCGGCGCGCCCTCTTCAACGGACGCGCCGTGCCCGCAGACGGCGAGCTAGCACCGCTCGCGCGTGTCGATGCGCCACTGGCCGCTGAGATCTCCCAATGGACGGAGGACCAGCAGAGCTGGCGGATTCTCGTCGAGCAGCGCGATGCCGCCTTCGTACGCGATGCCAGCGTGTGCGGGCGGGAGCTGCTGCGTCTGCTCGAGAGCTACGGAGTCGGCATCGCGCTCAGACTCGCGAACCCGCTCCTGGCTGGCCACCTCAGCCGCCTCCAAGCTAGGCTGGACGCGGCACTCGACGGACCGGCACGCCGTACCATGGCGCGAGCCGCGCGCTACTTTCTGCGTGCGGCCCTGCGGACGACACCGAATGCCTTCTTTGCTGCCACCGCGCTTGCCACCTTCAGCCAGCGACCACCAGACGGCGTCCCCGATCTGGGGGACAGGGCGGCACAGGTCGGAGTGAGCCGCGTTGCCGTGCGCCGTCTGGCCCAGGCGCTCCTCACCCGGCCCGCCTTCCGGAGGCGCCTACACCTGCACCTTGCGGCTACTTGCTGGCTGGAAGGGGGCCAATTCTGGGCGGCGCTCGATCCGTGTCGACAGGCACGCTACCAGCCTGTCCCCCAGATGGTGGAGCTGACAAAGTTGCTCGAGGGCGGCCGTAGACGGACGATGGCCTGGCAGAGTCTCGAAGAGGCGGGCATCCCAGCCGCCACGATCGCAGAAGCAGTGCGCCTTGGTGTGCTCGAGTGGAGCTGCAGCGGGCAGCAAGATGGCGCTGATGAGCAGGTGACGTTGAGCCGGGTGCTGTGGGAGGCCCTGCCCGAGGACCTCACCCTGCTCGATGCACTAGCCGCACTCGAGCGGCTGCAGCAGGCTTGCGAACGCGTAGTGGCCGCTACCGCTACGCCTGGGAACGAGCAAGGTGCGACGGCTGACTCGAGCATCGAGGCCGGGAGTGCGCTGGTGGTGGATACTGTCTGCCGGAATCGTCTACAGCTCCCGATGCAGGAGCTCACGCCCTTCTTTGCAGAAATGGTCCACTACGGCGCAGGCTGCCTCGTGCCGACGCTGCTTGCTGAAGAGGCTGCCCTGCTGGCAGTCTTTCATAAGCTCTATCGATCAGACGCCGCGCAGCCACTGCTGAGATTCCACCGGGACTACCTGGAGTACTGCCGCCAGCAGGGTCTAGGCGCCGATCACTGGCAGAATACACCAGCCCTGTGTGCCCGTCTCGACGTGCCGGTGCATGATTACACGACGCCGTTCCGTTGTGACATCGAGGCACTGCTGCGAGTAGCGGACAACATAGGAGTCAGCTATCACCCAGCAGCCACTCGATTTGCGGGCTGGACAGCTGCCGTCTCGACGCGACTCAGCTTCCGTTTCCGCCGCGCCACCGACGGCCCGGCCAGCACGCGCTTCCACCCGACACTGTGGGGTGCTGACTGCATGTCGCTGTTCCCGCGCTACGCCCGCCTACGCTTCCCTGGAGAAGTAGACATAACTGATGGATTTCGACGCTGGATGGCTCGCTGGCCGGCGGTGACCGACATGGAGGGATCCTGGGGCGGAGACGTGGACGTGCGGCCGGTCACGACCAGGCGCACACTGGCGATGCCGGGAGCAGCGCCCAACCCGGACAGTATCGCTCTGCAGGATCTCCTCGTGGCACCTGAATCCCCTGGAGGCCGGCTCGTGCTCACTGAGAACGAGACTGGATGCGTGGTGACGCCGGTCTTCCTCGGGGTCTCAGCGACGGTGAACCTGCCCCCCATCGCTCGGTTTCTGCTCCACCTGTCCGGACGCCGCACGAGCGCTCTGGAGCTCATCTACCGGGCCGTGAATCAGATCGTCCTCCAGGCCTTGGCAGAACCAGGCGAGCAGCCTTGCGTCCTCCCCGATCTCTACCTCGGTGATCACATCTTGCTGAGCCCGAGAACCGTCGTGCTCTCGTCCGCGACGTTGCCGTCAATCTCCCCCCCGGTGGACGCCGAGCAGTTCTTCCGTTTCCAGGATTGGCTGACCTCGTTGAACCTGCCGGCGGGATTGGCGCAAGTGCGTCGAGCGATGGAGCAGCGCGAGCCGCTCTGGGTCGACTTCGGACATCCCGTGGGCGTGGATAACTTCCTCCGCTACGCGCGTGGGGCGCTGGCGGTTGCTGTCGCGCCACCGTTGCTTCCTGATACTATGGTCGGAATGCGTGGGAGAGACGGGTGCTACGAGGCTGAGTACTACGTCGAGCTGGCTGCAGGGACGGCTCTCGCGCAAGAATCGAGCGTGCGGGAGCAGGAGGTGCGCTATGAGACCTAGAGTGCTGGTGGAGCGTGCGGAGCTGCTCACCGGATTCACAGCCGCCCCGGCGTCGTGGCGGCTCTGGGCGCTGCTCACAGAATCGAGCGTCCTCTCGTCACTGGTGGTGCTTCCTTACGTCCTCGACCTGCTCGGCAGCGCTCGGGGATCCTTGGAGCAGGTCAACGCTGCGCGGGTGAAGGCCGGGAAGAAGCCCATCTCACTCACTCAGATCGCCGCACTCACGACCCTACAAAGCCACCTCATCTTCGGCTTGACCTGTGCCGCCGGCCTACGCGCCGCGAGCTCGATGGAACTGGGCGCGCCCACCCTTCAGGGACTCCTCGACGGGGCCCCTCTGAAGGTGGACGCCAGCTCGGTCGCCAGCGCAGTCGGCGGCGGCGTGCTGGCAGGGTTGGCGGCGCTGGCGGTCGATGCGATCGCCTTTGCCGGTGTGCGCACCCAACTGCGCCAGCGCGGTGTGCGTGTGCCGGGCGCTTGGCGCAGTGCGCTGGCCGTCCCCTACGGTGCGGTCGCCGAAGAGGTGCTCATGCGTCTGGGCGCCCAGAGCCTGATCGCTGCCGCCGTGCGCCGCGTGATCGGAGAGCGCCGGAGACCGCCGAGCGCGGCGTCGATGGTGCCAGCCATCGTGCTCTCTAACCTGCTGTTTGGCGCCGGCCACCTTCCAGCGACCGCGGCGCTGATACCGTTGTCCCCTGCGGTTGTGCGCCGAGCGCTGATGATCAACAGCATTCCCGGAGTCGTCTTCGGGTACCTCTTCTGGAGGAAAGGGCTGGGCAGCTCTATGCTCGCCCATGCCGCGGCCGACGTCGTGATTCACGCCGGCGCCGCGCTGGCGAGGAGCTGATTCCCAGACGCACCTGTCTGGAGTCCCTGCCCTACGGCAGTCCTGAGGGAGCCGCCGCAGGGCGGCTTGGCTTGGTGGAGCCGCGACTTCAGTCGCTGGGCTAAGAGAGGCAAACGTAGGCGGCGTATAATCGAGCGACGCCGGAGGTCGTGAGCTAGTGGAACCTGAGCAGCCGGTCATCAACATCCTGGGCGAGAAGGTGGCCCTCGGGCCGCTTCGCCGCGACCTGATGCCGCTTCTCCAGAAGTGGCTGAACGACTTCGAGGTCGCCCGGACGACGTGGGGAGCGCTGCCTCAGACCCTAGAAGATGCCGAAGACCGGTACAAGAAGAACACCGGCGAACGTACCGCGAGCTTCACCATCTACGAGCGGGCAACGATGAGACCCCTTGGTACTACCCTTCTGTACGACATTGACCACCGCGACCGCAAGGCCTATTTCGGCATCTTGATCGGGGAGAAGGACTACTGGGGGAAAGGATACGGAACCGAAACGACCCGCCTCATGCTCGACTACGCCTTCAACGGCCTCGACCTGCACAACGTGATGCTGTGGATGCAAGCCTACAATGAGCGGGCACTACGAGCTTACGTACGAGCGGGCTTCAAGATCATCGGCCGGCGGCGCGAGGCCCACCGCCTCGGCGGCCGGGCGTACGATGAGATCTGTATGGATTGCCTGGCCAGCGAGTTCGAGGGATCGGTGCTCCACTCCCTGCATCCCGATGGCTGAGACCGCAAGATAGTCGCAGATGGGCTTGAACCGCGGCTTCAGTCGCCGGGAGCGTACAGGGTCACGCCCGTTCAGACGGATAGGGCCGCCGGTCCCACGCCTCGGAGGGGGGTGCCGGCACGCCAACCAGACGGTAAACTCCCCCGAGGCGAAGATGACAGGCAGTAGTGTGGAGCAGGGGATGATGCAACCAGTCGCCAGAGTGCACTCGGTCAACGCCGGCCAGCCGCAAACACGGCAGCGCCGGTTGGGGAATGGTGCAGC
>JAMCTA010000121.1 GCA_023381895.1 Chloroflexota bacterium | reverse complement strand
GATCTCGTCGAGTGTGGTTGTCAGTGCGGTGAGGTTACTCGCCGTGTTTTGATCTTTTGCCGTCACGAGGCTTTGCTCCAGGTCGCGCTGCCTGTAGAGCAGGGTGCGCAAGCTTCCGATGGTGTTCACTTCGGGGAGATCGTGCGTATTGAGCTCGTTGGTTGTGGCGGTCAGTGCGCTGAGCTGCTGCACGGCTAACAGGCCAATCAGTGCGGTCAGCAGGATAATCGCCAGGAAGCTCACGAGTAAGCGCGGGCCAATCGTGAGCAGTCGGCGTCTACGTGGCGCTCGGGGATCCTCGGTCATACTCAATCGCGGTTTCGGTGGCATCGTCATCAGGATGGGATCTTCCAGTTCCACATCAACACGATTCGTGCCAGTTAGAAAGATGTTGCTCGTATCGCGGTCCACAAGGACACCACCGATTTCAGCCCGGCCGGCAAACCTGACTCCAGACCGCGTGACTGGAGTGCATACAGCTCGTAAAAAGGTCCTCGCCTCGCAAGGAGTTGGGTGAATGTGCCTGCTTCGATTATCTGGCCGTTGCCGATCACCAGTATCAGGTCAGCCCGCCGAATGGTGGATAGGCGATGCGCACTGACCAACGTGGTGCGTCCGACCATCAACCGCTCCAGTGCCTCGACGACGGTCTGCTCGGACTGCGCGTCCAGGCCGACCGTCGGCTCGTCGAGCAGCAATATCGGTGCCTGCCGCACCATCGCCCGTGCTATCGCTAGACGTTGTCGTTCTCCGCCCGACAGCCCGACTCCACGCTCCTCCAGGAAGGTGTCGTAGCCTCGCGGCAGGCGACGAATGAACCCGTCCGCGTTCGCCGCCTGCGCCGCGGAGATGATCTCTGCATCCGTTGCTTGCGGCCGTCCATAGGCGATATTTTCGCGAATGGTGGCGCGGAAGAGCATCGGATCCTGCGGCACCAGGGCGATCTGTTGGCGCAGGCTCGCCACCGTGTACCGGTGAATTTCGCGCCCATCGATGAGAATCTGCCCCTCTTGAGGCTCGTAGAAGCGTTGGATGAGGTGCAGGATGCTGCTCTTGCCGGCGCCCGTATGCCCTACCAGCGCGACCATCATTCCCGGTCGAATCTCGAGCGAGACATCGTGCAGCACCGGTTGCCTCGGATCGTAGCCGAAGCTGACGTGCCGGAACGAGATTGCTCCGCGCAGCCGTTCCGCCGGTCTGGCTGTGGGGCTATCGCCAATCGCGGGAAACGTCAGGAGGAGATCCGAAATCCGTTCCGCACTGGCAGTCGCACGGGTAAAGGTGTTGGTGAGTTTGCTGAGCTGGCGCATCGGCTTGTACATCGCACGAAGATATGCTGTGAGGACCAGCAGGTCCCCAACCGTGATCGACGCCTGTATGACCAGAACTGCCCCAACTCCCAGCACGAGCATCATTCCCAGATCCGTCACCAGACCTACCACCGCCGGCATGCTCGATCCAAGGTCGGCGGCAATCTCGCTCAGCCGCAAGGTTTGAAGGACGCTGTCGCGGTAGCGCCGTTGGGCGTCCGATTCCATCCCAAATGCCTGAACGACCCTGATGCCCAGCAGGTTCTCCTGGGCAACGGCATTGGCGTCGCCCTCCTGGCGACGGGCTCTGCGCGCCACCTGCCTGATACGGCCGAGGTACTTTCGCAGGACCAGGTAGAGTGCGAAGGTAATGGTCAGGCCGAGCATGCCAAAGATCGGATTGATGAACATGAGGGCGATCAGCATCCCGACGATCGTCATGGCGCTGAGCAGCAGCATCGGCAACGCGATCACCAACGCATCCTGGATCGCTTGCACGTCTGAAGTGAGCCGCGCCGATAGATCGCCCAGGCGCTGGCGGTCGTAGAAAGAAGGACTGAGCTGCTGGAGGTGGGAGAAGAGCGCACAGCGTAGACCGAAGACAACACGCTGTCCCGTGACCGCGAGCATCCTCGTGCCGAGATAGGTAGCCCCGGCGGTGATCAGAGCGAACGAGAGCAGCGCGCCGCTCAGAACGGCGAGTAGGAGCCAGCGATCCTGTGCTACCGCCATCGGTATCAACAGCGACCAGGGAGCGTGCAGATGCTTTTCGAGCAACACGTTGTCAAAGATGAGTTTGATCGGCCAGGGCGCCGCGAGGCTGGCCAGTGTGTCGATGAAAAGGACCAGCACCGCCAGCCCGATCTTCCAGCGATAAGGCCGAGCGTACGGCCAGAAAGTGAGGAGTACGCCGGCGCGGCGTTTGTGCGATGGTTCACCCGCTTTCACGTTCACGGCGTCGCTGTCTCCAACTCGCGCGATTGCGCGTGGTTGTGGGACGGCGAAACCCGCTCGACGATCTGCCGCGCAACTGTCTGCCAGGACCCGCGAAGGCGTGCCTGCGCGGCAGCACGCGTGCCTAACTGACGGCGCAGATCCGCGTCGCGGCTGAGGCGCAGTAGCGCTGAGGCCAGTTCGTGTTGATCGTCGGGGGGATAGAGTATGCCGCACGAGCCGCCGTTCCCTTGAAGGAGCGAAGGAATCTGGCCCAGAATCGGGGCAACGACAGGCCGTCCCATGGCGAGGTACTCCATCACCTTCAGAGGCGAAAAGTAGAATCCATCACTGGAAATATACGGCGCGACGGCGATGTCCATGGCAGCGAGATGCGCGGGCATCTCGGCGTGCGGCACCGCGCCAGTGAAGGTAACTGCCGCGTCCATTCCCAGATCGCGACTGAGCTGCGCCAACAGGTCGCGTTGCGGCCCATCGCCGACAATGAACAGATGGAGCCCAGTGCGGCCTGTTTCTTCACCACGGCTGACGACCCCGTGGACACTGGCGAAAGCTCTCAACAGCAGGCCCACGCCGTGCCATGGCTTGAGACTACCTGAGAATCCGATCACTACCTTGTTTCCCAGGTCGTAGCGGTCACGCACCGCGGAGCCGTCTACTGTCGGACGAAAGCGCATCAGGTTGACCCCGTTGGGCAGGACGGCTATGCGCTCGCGTGACGCGCCATGGCGCACCACGTAGGCGCGTACGCCTTCGGAGACGGCCACCAAGAGATCCGCTGAGGCGAAGGCGGTTGACTCGATCTCTTCGGCCTCTCGTTCGAGCGTCAAGCCCCAGTAGCGACGCCGCTCTTCGACGAGGGGTGCGTTGACCTCGAGGGCGAGCGGGCAGGCCAGCGATTGCGCCAGCGCCATTCCAGCCGTGCTGAAGAGCGTGTGGCGGGCGATGATGAGATCCGGTCCAAACTCGCGGAGCGAGGGCAACACGGCACCGACAAATTCGGGATCCGTGAGGAACTGCCGGACCTCCGAATGGAGGTGTGTGTGGTCGTGCTGTGAGTCGAGGTGCTCCAGTCCGCTCGCGAGAAGTCTTGCCGTCTTCGTGAGCTGCGCTGATGGAGCCAGCACGGTCAGAGCAGCGCGTGTCGTATTCACACCCGAGTCGGGTGCACCGCTGGCAACACCCGAGGTGCTGTAGATCCGAACGTTATGTCCGAGCTCTATCAGGGCATCGGTGAGTTCGCGGACGTGAACCGAAGCGCCTTTGTTGCCCAGCACGGGGACGCCGATGTCGGCGCAAATGTAAGCGATTTTCATAACTCATCCATCCGTATCTGCTCCGGGGCGAACCAGGTTGCGCCCACCCGAAGCCAATTTAGTCTGCGCCGACCGCAACTTTCTGCCGAAACCGCGGCAAAGCGCCGGTAGGGAACCGATCCAAGGCCAGGACACCCGGAACCTGGCGCAACCGACTTCGGCCGGCTTCGCTCCGCCTCGTGCCGATTTCGATTGCTCCTGAGTACAGGTGGTCGAGGCCGTCCATTATTGCTTCGCGCGCCAACTCCTGCCCCTCGAACGCGATGCCCGCCGCGGCGAGCTGACGTCCCAGGGGACGTGGTCGTGTCAGTGATTCCTCGACGCTTTCGATCAACCTATCGGGCGTCAATAGATCGGGATGGAGCATTTGCACCAGCTCGCGCTCGGCGAGGAGCGATGCTCGTATCAACTGTTCCTGACGTGGGGTCGCGCGCGGAACCAGGAGGACGCGCTGCCGCAATGCCAGTAGCTCGCAGGTCGTGTTGTATCCAGCCATCGCGACGACGAGGTCCGCCGCTCGGAGCAACGGCAAGGGATCGGGAAGGAACGATTCGATGTGTACTTTTTCAGGCGGCAAAGCGGCGGCGAGCTCGCGCAGTTCGCGCTGTTCTGCATCGTTCATCAGCGGCCCCGTGAGAACGACGCTGGAGAACGGGATGGAGGCCAGCGACGTCAAGCCCGCCAGATAGGCGCGCATGAGGGCAAAGCCGTCACCCCCTCCGCCTGCCGTCAGAACGACCAGGGGGCCCGCCGATGACGACCACGCGTACTGCGGCGCGAGGGCGCGCGAGGATGTGGGAGTCGCCGCGTCCTCCGTGCAGGCTTCCGATGTGCGATCCAGATAGCCGCAATAGCGCACGCGCTCTCTCACCGCGGGGGGCAGGGCGTACTCTGCGCCAATGTCGTAGATCTCCCGAGCCCCGTAGACCAGTATCAGATCGTAACCGCTCTCCAGCGTTTGATAGACCCCCTCCTCCCTCCAAGCCCGTCGAGTGATGTGGCTCGCATCCATGATGTCACGCAGTCCCAGCACCCGCAGACACTGCGGCTGGGTGTCACGCAGCATGGCGAGCGCGGGCAACACCTCGCCTTTGAGCCCTTGCGGCGTATGGTCCACCAGGAAGACGTCGGGGCGATATGTGCGCGCCGTTTCCATCAAGAGCGCCGCGCGCAGGTTTCGGATGGTTTCGAATTCCAGGTCGAGGCTGCGCGCGCGGTAGACCCCGCTGCCCACCTTGGTCAC
>JAMCTA010000089.1:21510-22533 GCA_023381895.1 Chloroflexota bacterium | reverse complement strand
TCATCACCGATCTGCGCACAGCGGAGATGATCAAGTATGCTTCCAACGCCTTTCTGGCCACGCGCATCAGCTTCGTCAACGAGATCGCCGGTATCTGCGAGCGCCTCGGGGCTGACGTGACACAGGTTAGTTTGGGCATGGGATACGACCGGCGTATTGGCCCGGCCTTTCTCGATGCCGGGCTAGGTTTCGGTGGATCCTGCTTTCCCAAAGATCTGCAGGCCCTTGCGCACATGGCCGGAGCCGCCGGCCTGCACCCGCAGCTCTTGCGCGCCGTGTTGGAGATCAACGCCGACCAGCGCCGGCTGCTCGTGAGTAAACTGCGGTGGCTCCTCGGCAGTCTTCGCGGCGTTCGTGCCGGCCTCCTTGGCCTCACCTTCAAGCCCAACACTGACGACTTGCGTGACGCGCCGTCCCTAGAGATTGTTCGTTTGCTTCTCTCCGAAGGCGCCACCGTCGCTGGCTACGATCCCGCCGGCATGCCCGGCGCTGCCGCTCTGCTGCCCTCGCTGGAGCTCGCTCCTGACCCGTATCAGCTCGCTAGCGGCTGCGATGCGCTGGTTCTGGTTACCGAGTGGAATGTGTTCAAACAGTTGGATTTTGCCCGCCTGCGCGCGGCTATGGCGCCTAGGCGGCAGCCGCCCGTCCTCGTTGACGGTCGCAATATGTACGATCCGGATCACGTCCGCGCTGCTGGTTTCTGCTATGAAGGCATCGGCCGTGCCATATGCCCGCCAACCGATCCACGCCCCTCGGTAACCAACCGGACTGACAGCGTGACTGTCACAGTGTGAAGCGGAAGGTGGTGCCCGGCTTGTTGCCGCGAAGAGGCTTGTGTGGCGGAGGAACGGGATGTAGCAGTCCTCTGCTAATGGCGTACAGAGGAATCGAGTCCCCTGTATCACTATCCGGATTGCCCTCCTGCCTTCCTTCACGGCTCCGTTCGGAGCGTGATGCCTGTGCGCTAATCCGTCGGTTCTCCCCTAAGCATGCTGTTGACGGCTCGCAGCGGCGCACTGCTGG
>JAMCTA010000089.1:0-21500 GCA_023381895.1 Chloroflexota bacterium | reverse complement strand
TCGCACCTCGATTGCAGTCCCCTCTTCCGAGCCGCTTCGGATGTTCAGCACGCCGCCGATGAGCTTCGCGCGCTCCTGCATGCCCCTGATGCCCAGGCTGCTGCTAGCTGAAGGGCGCGCCAGAACCTCCGACGTGGCGAAGCCGTGGCCGTCGTCGATCACCGCGGCCGTGATGGCATCCGCGGAGAACGTCAAGGTCACCTGTGCATGCCCCGCTCTCGAGTGCTTCTCGACGTTGCGAAGCGCCTCCTGGACGATCCGGTAGATCGCCACCTCAACTCGGGAGCTCAGTCTACGCGGCGTACCGACCACGCTCAGAGTGCATCTGATACCCGTCCGGCTCTCAAAGTCGGCAACCATACTCTCAACAGCGTGGGCCAGACCCAGATCGTCGAGCATAGATGGGCGGAGATCCTGTGAAAACCGGCGGACGTCGATAATCGTCCTTGCCAGCATGTCCTTCACCTCCTCCAGTCGGGACCGGTCGAACGGCCGGCTGAGATCCATGGCCGAGATGGTTTCAAGTCTGCCTTTGATGATCACTAGTGACTGGATGGTGTCGTCGTGCAGGTCCCGAGCCATGTGCCGGCGCTCTTCCTCCAGCGCGTCGGTTGCCAGCCGTATGTACGTCTCAAGATCCGTTTGGGCCCTGGCCAGATCGGCGAGGGTCTGCTTGGCCTGTTGGTAGTGGCGGATGTTTTCCATGGCGATGCCTAGCTGACGGGCGATGGCGGTGAAAAGCTCAGCATCGTCCGCGGTAATGCAGTCGCCAGCATTCACTACGCCCAGTGCACCAATGATGCTGGCTGACGCCTCAATAGGGATGATGGCAACGTTGGATGCTGAGCCGTGGCCAGTTTCGGCCCAGTTACCGGGCGGCGAGAAGCCCTGGCCGATCACCCTTCGCGTGGCCTCCTGCCATTCGAGGGGGAGCGCAATCTCCCGCGGCGGCACGCCTGCCATCGCCGCTACCGTGCTCGTCGCCCAGTCCTCTGGAGCGTAGGCGATCCAGGCTGTCGACACACCGGCGTGTCTCAGCACGGCTGCCAGCGTCGCCGTCACCACCTCGGATAGGACGAGCGACCGGCAGACAACCGCGGCCGCGGTGTTGATCTCGGCGAGCCTCTGGCTTGCTGCCTGTGCTCTGAACTTGGCGCTGACCTCCCTGTCTACGCGACGAGCGACCAATGCGGCCACGATCAGCATGATGGCGAGCTGCAAGTTGATGCCGAGTCGCTCGGCCCCGCCGTGGAACAGCACAATGTCAGGGACAGCCAGTACCCAGCACCAGAGCGCCGTTGGAACGGCTCCTTCTAGGCCAAAATTGAGCGCCGCATAGATCGTGGGCACGAAGTACACTGAGACCGGGGCCAGGTAAAGAGCCGGGGGCCACTCCGGGTGACGAGCCGCCTCTAGAGCTGTGTGGAAGATGCTGATCGCAATGGCAAGAGCCTGAACGACCCAGAACCGGCGATCCCGCAAGTGCTGGCGGAACTGGCTAGCATAGCGCTGGGCTTGAGGCTGCGCTAGTGCAAGGCGCTCCAAGGGTGTGGCGAGGCCTCGATTCACCGCCAATGCTCCTTTGGGTGCGGGCGAATAACGCAAGCGTGCATTGGCCTAGCGTTAGTCCTCAATGTGTAGCCAGCCATGCCGCAGGCCGTAGATCACCGCCTCGGTGCGTGAAGCAACTCCCAACTTGCCGAAGATGTGGCTCATGTGGGCCTGCACGGTCCGCACGCTGAGCCCGAGCTGGCACGCAATTTCCTTGTTGCTGGCGCCGGTGGTTGTCAGTTGTAGCACCTGCTCCTCTCGCTCGGAGAGCGGTCTGGAAGTGATCGTTCGCTCATCAGACGGTACACGACGAGCAAAGCGGTCAAGCACCTTTCTCGCAACCGCCGGACTGAGCACAGGCTCCCCCTCCTGCACCCGCAGGATGGCTACCGCGAGTTCCTTGGCCTCCACGGTCTTGAGCAAGTAGCCGGCCGCCCCAGCGTCCAAGAGCGCGAAGACGTACTGGTCGTCATCATACACAGTGAGGACGAGAACTGCTACGTCAGACTGATGCTGCTTGATGCGTCGCGTGGCTTCGATGCCGTTCATGCCCGGCATAGCGATGTCCATCAGGACGAGGTCTGGTCTCAGGCGAGCGGCAAGCTCGACTGCTTCCTGCCCATTCGCCGCCTCGCCTACCACTTTGATGCTGCTGGCGAACCCAGCCAGGCGTTCCCTGACGCCGGCCCGGAACAGCGGGTGATCGTCGACGACCAATAATCGAACAGGTTGCGGCACCTGCCCACCTCCCCTCTCTAAGCCTGGCAGGGTGTTGGTCAACTGACGAGTGGCGACAGAGGGCGGCTCTCGTCAATACCAGCGTTCAGCGAGGAGTCTCGCCTGGAGATCCTGCGTCGTGGGTACGCGGGGTTCCGCGCCTACGACGGTATCTTACCGCGCGGTACCTGGGAGAGACTACTGATGTGTCGCTGATAGTGATCAGGTCCTGCTGGTCATGTTGCGCTACCGAGCGGTGCGAGTAGAGCGGCGGGGGCTCTCTGCAGTGGTGGGAATGGCGCTGGGAGCTAGCGCTATTCCCGGCACCTACGCAGAAATGCCTAGCGAAATCAGCAAGAATGCTGAAGACACCTATAGAGACTCCACGCTATCGTACAGTCGTGTCACGGCAGGTCACCCTGACAGGCGGAGCCCGGAAAGCAGCGATGACCGTGAAGCTGGGTGCCAGTTGACCACTGGGCAGTGCGGCAACGATAGCCCGTGGAGCAAATGTTGACGAAGGCGAAGAAACGTGGACGGGACGAGAGAGGAGGCGAGCGGAACTATGGAATTACCAACCCGCGGACCCGGGCGAACGAACCGCCGGCGATGCTTGACTGAGGTGGTTCTCGGCGGGGCGACGATTGTCCTCCCGCTCGGGGTGCCTTCGTCTCGAATCCGTGTTAGCTTGAAGGGAGATTTGCCGTGATGAACTCAACCCTGGTGCAACCGGACGTGCCTGGCGAGGAAGCCGCGGAGATCGAGGCACTCCCCTGGCTCACGCCCCGACGTCTGATCTTATTTGTCATCGGCTGGTTGGTTCTTTTCGCAGTCGGGAGCATTTTCATCTCGAATCCGTTCCAGAGCGAGCCTAGCGCGTCTGCGGAGCCAAATTACGCGCACGTCATGTACATGCACGGGCTGCTGATCGGCATGGTTGGACTGATGGCGCTGCTCACCTGTCAGATTCTCTGCATTCACTCACGGCACACGAGAATCTGGGTGGTGGTCGGTGTTCTGATTGCCACGATTTTCGCCGCCGTGGGTGGCATTTGGGACCGCACGATTCCGGGGTCTGAGGTACCGATGTGGACGCAGATCATCGGGTTCTTTGCGTTGGATGAGATCCTGGTCGTGCTGTTAGTCGGCCTGATTGGGCAGTGGCGAGAATCGTCGGAGGCTCGGACTCTCCCGTTTCTGGCGAGTGGGCTCGCGGTCATCGCGATGTTTGGCGCCGCCCTGATGGGTCACCTCGCCGGCTGGATCTATGAGTTCGGTTGGAAGTTTCCCGCCGTCATTGCTGGCTACGCGCAGGCGGTGGGCTTCGACAAACAGAAGGACTTCACCGCAGCCCTGGTTGGCTCGCACTCCCACGAGATGGCCGTGGGTGCGATGGCGCTCGCGATCGCGCTGGTCGCCCAGCAGTTCGGCTATCCCGATTTTGCCGGAGCTGCGCGCCGGGTCTCTAAGGTCGGCCTCTCGCTGATCGCGGTTGGCACGGCGCTGATGACGGTCATGTACGTCGTCATGGGGCTGACGACCTGGGGTCCGCCGACGCTCTTCATATCCGGCCCGAAAGGCGTGAACGGCATCGCCGGTGACGACATCGTGACCGGGATCCTGGTCATGGGAGGTGGGGCCGTCGTCATTGCTGGCCTTGCGCTGGGACGCTTGGGTCCCAGCGTGGTGTCGCTCTTTCGTCCGATTCGCTTCGCCGCCGTCTGGTCGTGGGTGCTGAGCTTCGTCACCGTCGTCGTAGCCGGGTACGCGATCGAGATGAATGAAGCTTACTTCGGCGCAGGAAGCAGCAAAGCACCGGGCGCAGCCAAGGATGCCGTCTTCACCTGGTTTCACCAGGATGTCGGACTGTTCCTGCTCCCGACTATCGTGGTCGTCATGCTCGCGATCGAGCGGCTGCGTCTGGTGGATCGCGGATCTGCTTCGTGGATCGGTGGCGCGACCGCTGCCGGCACCACCGTGGTGTTTCTCGGTGGCCTCATCTGGGTCTTCCTGAATCCAACGTTGTACGGACCGGGATACGTCGTGACGGCGGTCGGCCTCGTCGTCGTTGGCGCCGCGCTGCTGGCGATCCTCTGGCGCGGAGTCTTCATCCCTCCGTCCCAACCCAACTCTGCCCAGGAGCCACACCGTGCAGAACCTCTGCCGCACCCTGGAATGGAAGACGCCGGCAACCGCCCGGACGTTGCGGGACGAGAAGTCAAGGAGGTTTTCCAATGATCCGAAGAGTGCTGGCCAGCGTAGCGCTGGCCACCCTGATGACAGTTGGTCTGGCGACCTGTGGCGGCGGTGCGACCTTGACGTACCCCGGCAACGGGAATGCCGCCAGCGGCAGAGAACTGGTCCTGTCGGGGACCGCTGGCTGCGTCGGCTGCCATGCCGTCCCCGGCAGTTCCGCCAAGGACAAGAGCTGTCCGAATCTGGATCACGTCGGCTCGCAGTTGACCGCCGATCAGATCTACACGCAGCTTGTCGATCCGCGACAGCGCCCGGCTCCCTACGCCACACCGCTCCGGGGCTCGGCCGACATGCCCCAGAACGACCTGACCACGCAGCAGCGCACCAACATCACCGCCTGGCTTTCCACACTGAAATAGGCCAGGGCCGACCTCAGGGGTGGCAGCGGATCACTTACCGCCCTCCTCGCGGCACAGACCATCTGCCACGCTCTGGGGGGTGTCCAGAGTGACGCTCTACCGCAGCCTCAAAGCGGCAGACGGCGAGCAGAGCCCGTCGGGAGAGCGGGGACAGCCGTGGGAGCAGCCCCGATGACAGCGAACAGCGCGCCAGCTCTGGTACCTCTCTCAACCAGGTGATGGACTAGGCCCACGCGGAGCTGGACCAGACTAAGCTGTGGTCCTGGGTGGACGTTCCCTGAGCGTCGGTGAAGATATCGTGCACAGCACATCACCGTCCGGTCCTCAAGTGCTCCAAGCGGGTGCGCAGGGCTCCCCTGGAGCAGCGCGTAGGAGGCCTCCCCCCAACTGTCAGGAGCGGTGAGCTCGGCAGCCTGAGCCAGCCGCCGGAAGATAGGCCGGTTGATTACCTTCAGCAGCTGCTGCACGGTGGTGGCATCTGCCGGCTGGCCGATGAGGCGGAGCAGATCGTCAGCGCGATCCAGCAGGGCTTGTGCTCGCGCGTGGTGGTTGCTACCTTTTCACCTAGTCACTAGTGCGCGCGGCTTGACATTAGCCGGCCCTGGCCGGCGGCGTGCAGAGCTCGGATTGAAGTCCGGCCGATCGCACTGCACGAGCGGTTCTCCGTGACGGTATGCACGGTAGGAGAAGAGGAGCGAGACGGCGATGGCACTGAAAGTGGGAGTCGTGGGGATGCGTGGCATCGGCAACCAGCACGCTGCCGCCCATAAGAAAGATGGGCTCGCAGAACTGGTGGGCGTGTGCGACATCGTCAAGGAACGGGCAGATAGTGCGGCGGCGACCCATGGGGTGCGTGCCTACTACCACTTGCAGGATATGCTCGATGACCATCCGGACCTCGACATCGTCGACGTGTGCACAGGTGGCGACGAGAATGGGAGCTGGCACTACGAACCAGCGATGGAGGCCCTGCTGGCCAACAAGCACGTGCTCGTCGAGAAGCCCCTCTCCAGCGAGGTGCAGCAAGCGCGTGAGATGGTCGCTACGGCAGCAGCACGCCGCCGCTATCTAGGCTGCAACCTCAACCACTACTTCACACCGCCTGCTGAGGTGGCGAAAGGCTACCTCGACCGCGGTGAGATGGGTGAGCTCGTCTATTGCCTGACGAAGATGGGCTTTCAAGGCGCTGAACCGGAACAGTACCGGCCGAGCACGGCGGCGAACACGCGTGGTTTCCCCTACTTTCACCTCAAGGCGTTTCTGTCTCACCCCCTCAGCGTGATGCGTTACTTCTGCGGCGACGTGACGCACGTGCAGGCCTTCCTCGCCCGTCCGGGCTACCGCCGCCGGACGGGCGATGTGATGCTTTCGATCGCGAGCATCCACGTTCGCTTCGCCAACGACTGCACCGGCTATCTACTGAGCCAGCGGGGCGATGCGTCCTATGGTCTTGGCGGCTGGTGGAGCGTAGAAGTCGCAGGCACCAAGGGCACATTCTGCATCGAGAACTGCATCGAGCGGGTGACATTCTGGAAGGCGCCAGAATCTGGCGGGCCGGGGCGGCCTCTGCCGCGTGATCCGGGTGCAGCTGGCGCGACCGTTACGGAATCGGGTACATCTGACTTCAGCCAGACCTTTCCCCGGCGTATCCACGCCTTTCTCGAGGATGTGACGGGTGGTGTGCCGCTCCACCGGCTGCGAGCGTCAGGGCGCGATGCGCTGGCCGCTCTCGAGTACACTTGGGCGGCGATGGAATCGTACGAGCAGGGCGGCGCGCTGGTGCGGCCGCACCCTTTGCCACCGCTCTAGAGTTGCTGCCGCTCTGGGCGCTGGATAGACAAGAAAGCCATACAGCGTGCACAATGCTGGATTAGGCTGCAGCGGCTGCCTGGGCAGTGCTCGCAGATGGCCGTCCAGTAGTCTATCATCCCTGTGATCACTGGCGTGCAGAGCGGGCGCTGGCCCGCGGCTTGCCGTGCCAGCGGCGTGAAAGAGGAGGGCCATGGGGATCGGTTTGACACTCGGGTTGGTGAGCGGTCTCACAGGAACCCCCAGGCTGCTGGCGCTTGACCTCACCGTGGTGAGCGCTGCCACTACGACGCAGACTACGACGGCGTCGAGCACTGCCCAGGCAGCCGGAGGTCAGCTCAGTGGCAGCGAGCTCTTCAACCTGACGGCAATCATCTTGCTCTTCTTTGCCGCAGTGATCGTGAGCTTACTCGTCTACCTCTATCGTGTTCAGAGCAAGTTCTATGCAATTGACGAGACGCTGGCGCTGGCGGGCGCGACGCCTGAAGTGCAACAGGAGGGGACATTCGTCAATCAGCGACTCCTGCGAGCCTTCGCGGCTATCGAGGCGGTGACTACGAGTGATCTAACCATTGCGGGACCGACTCACGTGCTGGTAACGCAGGCATCCCAGCCATTCACGGCGACGGTGAATGGAGAGGCAGTAGCAGTGACGTGGTCGCTGACTCCGGAGGAGGCGGGGACGCTCTCCCAGACCGCTGGCACCACGACCGCAGTGATCGCAAAGTTGGCTGGTCCCTTTGCTGTCGTTGCCCGTCAGCATGGAGGTGGGCTGGCCATCTGGCCCGTGGTCGCTGTGGCTGGAGCGCAGCGCCGGCCCCGGTTGCCGTGGGTGGGTGATGGCTTTGGCACAATTCTGATCGGAGCCTTGCTGCTGGTCACCGTGCTGATCTTGGGACTGCGCGGAACGCTCGACGGCGGGGCAATAGCGACGTTCACCGGCGGATTCCTCGGCTACATCTTCGGCATCGGGGTGCCACAGGCCATCCAAGCTCTGAAGAGCAGCGATGGCCAAAGTGCTACCAGCAGCGGCGGCAGCGCGAGCGGGAGCGTATAGAGCTTCGGTGAGTGGTGGGAATGCTGCTCGGGTTCTCGCGCTGAGACGGCGGCGCTGGAAGTGCGGAGCGATACACGGCTCGGCGTGCTGCGGTGAGGACGGGAAACGTTGACCTCGCCCGGATGAGTGCGGCAGGCCTCCGCATTGATCTTGACGGAGGCGGTGCTGCCACCGAGCTAGCAAGGCGAGAGCTATGCGGCGCACCTACGGGGGGAGTCGATGTCAGGGCGAGAGGTAGTGTTTGCCGAGGAGACCTACCACGACGTCTACGGTCCCCGGCGCACGATATGGACGCCGCTTCTCTCCGGCTTGCTCCTCGCGTTGCTGCTCGGTGCGAGTCTCCTCGCTGGTGGTCGTGAGGGGGTGTCGGTCTGGTACACGACGCGCGGTGCGCAGATCCTCACTCCCGGCGGCGAGCCGTTTCTCATCCATGGGCTCAACCGCCCGTCGCTGGAATGGGATCCCGCCGGAGTGATGCTGTCCAGAGCGGATGTGGAGCGTATGGCAAGCTGGGGCATCAACACCGTGCGCATTCCGACCAATCAGGATTTCTTGCTGCCTGATTCGTGCTACTACTCCCCCACCTATCTCGCGACCTTGAGCAGACTCGTGCACTGGATTGAAGGCGCGGGGATGGAGGCGCTCATCGACCTGCACTGGTCGGATCGCAGCGTATCTTGCCCGGCAACGATGGGACAGCAGGAGATGCCAGACGTGCGCTCCGTACGGTTCTGGCGGCTCATGGCAGAGCACTTCCGGAGCGATCCGCACGTGTTCTTCGACCTCTACAATGAGCCGCATGGGGTGACTTGGGATTGCTGGCTCCGTGGCTGTACGACAGACCAGGGATGGACTGCCATGGGGATGCAAGAGCTCTATAACACGATTCGAGCCGCCGGATTTCGCAGCCTCGTCTTCATCAGCGGACTGGACTGGGCGCGTGACCTCAGCGGTGTACCGACGCACGAAGTGCAAGGCACGAACATCGTCTATGCCACGCATCCCTACTATCCAACGGTCTCGACGAGCGTGCTCGATGCTGCGTTTGGCTCGCTCACCGGTCGCTACCCCATCGTGGCGACCGAATTCGGCCCTCTTCTTGGCAAGACACCCTTCTGCTCGCCTCAGGTGGAGGGAGGGCCGATCGACTACTTCGATGCCCCCGACGGCGTCCGAGCGCATCACACCGGCTGGATCGCCTGGGCGTGGTACGCAGCGGATAACGTGTGCACCTTTCCTGCTGTCATCAGTGACTGGTCGGGAACAGTAGCGCCGAACGGCGTACCCGTGCGGGCGGCGCTTGCGCGCTATGCGCGTCAACGGTAGCAGCGACCGCTGATGTTACGTACGTGGCCTACTGCCAGACCAGGCTATCGCTCGCACCGCAAACACACTCTCCGCCGTTTGGGCAGCCGCCAGCTTGTTCACGTCTCCAATACAAGAGATAGCGCACGAAGCCACAGCGAGCGGGGCGCTGAAAATGAAAGCGGTCATGCTTGAGACGGAGGGTGAGGTCCATCATGAGCTTTCAGATTCAGCGCTCTCCTCCGGCTTGGCGCTGCTGTCTTGCTGTTGTTCCTCGTCCGTGACACTCGTCGCGGTGCCGTCCGACACGGCCACTTGAGCGGCACGCAGCACCCGATCTCCCATCTTATAGCCGGCGCGGAGCACCAAGCTGACGTGTCCTGCTGGGATGTCGGGATGCTCCTGGTTGAGGAAGGCCTCGTGAAGTCGCGGGTCAAAGGGGTCACCGAGGGCGCCAAAGCGCTCGAGACCCGCGCTCTGCAGGGCAGAGGTGAGCTGATCGGCGACGAGGAGCACGCCCTTGACCCACGGTTGATCACGCAGCTCGGCTGGCACACCGGCAGCGGCACGTTCCAGGTTGTCGAGGAGTGGCAGAATGGGGAGCAGGCCTTCCGCACGCGCTGACTGTACGAGCTGTGCCCGCTCGCTTTCGACCCGGCGGCGATAGTTTACGAAATCCGCCCGCTCGCGCTGTAGGAGTGAGCGCAACTCCTCTACCTGGCGCTCTGCTGCCTCGAGCTGACTCGCTGGCACGAGAGGCACGTCTGCAGGAGTCTGCACTGTCTCTTGCGTCGCGCCGTCAGTTGGAGTGGAGGCCGTCTTGTCAGCCTGGGATACTGTGATGTTGTCCTGTTCGTCCGTCATCGATCCGTCTCCTTTCCGCCGGCCACAGAGGACACGGCGAGATGTCCCGGATCAGTATGCCGCGTGATGGACGAGATGCGTAGAATGGCCGTCGTCTGCTCTGGCGAGCGATCACGAGAGACGTCAGGGAAGTGGGATGATACCGGAGGCGGATGCGTCAATCGCTCAGTAGCGCGTGCTGGACTGCTACCATAGCCCTCCTTGACTTCCGAAAAGTATACGATGGTCTCAGCGAGGTACTTTCGAGTCAGGCAGGGACGATCCCGAAGACGCTAACGGTTGTCTGACAGCCATCGCAGTGTCTAGCCGGGCCAGACTCAGCTGCTTGTGCGGCATTCCGTTCGGCCGTCGCGTCGGCACGAACTGCTAGCGTTGAATTGCCAAGAAGACAGGAGAGTGACGTGGCGGGGGCAGGGCTGTCGTGGCTGCGCCTAGCCTGGCGCTACAGCATCGCCAGTTTTGGGGCAGGGTTCTTCTACGGCTTCAGCAACGGGACGCTACCACTCATCGTGAGCGCCTACACGCGTAGTCCGCTCATCATAGGTCTGGTCAGCAGCAGCCGCTCGATCGAAGGTGTGGCCGTCCAGCCGCTCGTGGGCGCCTGGAGCGACCGGGTATGGACGCGCTTCGGCCGGCGGCGGCCCTTCATGACAGTGGGGATCACCCTGGCGGCGGTGTTCTTCGGCATCGCTGCGCTGGCCCAGCAGTTGCCATTGCTGTTACTGAGCATCTTCCTGTCCTCCCTCTTCTTCAATGTGGCTGTTGATCCGCTCAATGCGCTGCTCGGTGATCTCTTCCCGGTAGCACAGCGGAGTATGGTGAACGCGCTGGCTACGGTCGTTCAGTTCGCTGGCATGGTGGCCGTACTCATTGGTGGAGCGCAGCTCTTGGGGCGGAAGCTCACGCCATTGCTCTTCCTCCTGATTGGCGGCGGCATGCTCGTGACCTTTGCGGTGACGATCGTGACGGTGCCGGAGCGGCGCAACCATCCTGCCCTCGCGCCGCCACGGGCCGGAGTGGAACGTGGCCAGCCATCGCCGCTGGCGCCCCTCGCGCGGCACGAGATGGCGCTTCGCTACCTCGTTTGTGATTTCTGCTACAACTTTGGGAGCAATGCCATCCTCCCTTATCTCACCCTCTTTGCGACAAAGGTGATCAGGACCGATGCAGCGAATGCCCAGTACTTGTTCCTCGGGCTGGTGGTCTCCACCGCGGTGTTGCTGCTTCCCGCCGGGGGAGTGGCAGCACGTACGGGGCGCAAGCGCGTGCTAGCGGGTGGCATCGCGGTCATGACGGTGGCCGCGCTCGGGGGGCTACTCATCCAGACCGTGCTCCAGACGCTTGTGGTGATCATCGTGGCCGGTGCTGGCAATGCGGCAATCACCGCAGCCAGCTGGCCGCTACTCACCGAGTTGATACCCGCTGAAGAAGTGGGGGTGTTTGCGGGTTTGAAGACGGCGTTCGAGTCGGTGGCGATCCCGGCCTCGGTGCTGTTCTCGAGTGTACTCATCACACGATGGGGGTATCGAGCGATCTTCGTGGTCTTGGTGCTCGGTGCTGCAGCCGCGCTTGCCGTGCTGTGGACAGTGCGCGTGCCGGCTGGTTCAGGCTCGGTGGCAGCACAGGAGAACGGGCAGCCGCCGGAAGTGTTGCAGTGACCGGCTCTCCGCCGTGACTGCAACCAGATGTAAAACGTGCTTGTGACCTGCTGGTGTTGGGAGGTTCCGGAGGGCCGGATTCCTGGGTGCTGGATGTAGTCGGGACACGATTCTGCGGACGGTGGTACAAGATCCCCGTGACGATTGCCAGTAAGTTCCCAGAGGGTGATGCCGGCACCAGCTACTTCCGGTTAAGTTGTGCGAGAGCATTGGGAGCTGGGTGCCATGGCCATCTTTGAGGAGCAGGCAGCACGCTACGACGCCTGGTACGATCGCCCGGAAGGGCGAGCGCTGTTTGCCGAGGAGGTCGAAGCGCTCCGGCCGTTGTTCACAGGAGCGCCCCGTCCCTGGCTTGAGGTAGGAGTGGGTAGCGGCCGCTTCGCGCAAGCACTCAGCATCGATTTGGGAGTTGACCCGGCTGCCGCGCCACTCGCTCTTGCCGCTTCTCGCGGTGTAACGGCAGTACGGGCCCGCGGCGAGGCGCTGCCGCTTGCTCCGGCGAGCTGTGGCGCGGTGCTACTGGCTATCACCCTATGCTTCGTACAGAACCCCGTGCGTGTGCTCGCGGAAGCGCGCCGGGTGCTGCAGCCGGGTGGGTGTCTCGTCCTCGGCCTCGTGCTTGCCGAGGGAGCGTGGGGGCAGCACTACCGGCGCCTGGGTGAACAAGGCGATGACTTCTACCGACAGGCGCATTTCTTCACCCGCTCGGAACTCCTTGCACTGCTATCTACGACCCACTTTGAGCAGCGCCGCTGGCGCTCGGCGTTGCTCCATCCTCCTAGCGCCGTCGGGGAGTTCCGTCTGCCATCGCGAGAGGGCGATGACCCGCGGGCCGGATTCAGCGCAGTGCTTGCCTCACCGGACTGCTGCACGACCTGAGCGGGCACGCCATCCCGGTGAGGAGAAGTTCGTGCGGGAGTGTCCTCGCCTCCTCGAGCCCGGAAATCACTTAAGCCCGTTGGCGATGATCTTTTCGACGGTGGGGTAGAGCGAGACGCGCGTCTCCTGCAAGAACTGATTGCGCCCTTGCTCGCGATCGGAGCGCTCAGGGCCGGAGTAGCGGATGGCGAGGGCGCGGATGTCGTCCTGAGTCTGCTGAGGATCATCGACGATGCGGATGTGCCCTTGAAGGGTGACGTAGCGGTAGCCATCCTTCATATGCAGAGCGACACGCGGTTATCGCGGCGCATCTGGTGCGGGGTGCCATCAGGATTGATCGTCGCGAGCACGGCGAAGCGCGGCTCGGCGAGAAAGGTACGGGTGCTCTCGCTGAGTGTGACGTTCATTGGCAGTGTTCCTTTCACTCCTGCGTGCTGGGAGCAGCACGCAACGCGCCACGCCGCAGGGCGGCGGTCGCGGCTCGCTTGGCCGCGCTCCCCGAAGATGCCATGGGCGGGACTCTCCGACCGTGATCGACGGATCTTGTGTGTTTCTACGGCTTGGACAGTGAGCCGGCAGGCCGTCAGCGAGCAATCGCCCGGCGCTTGGCAAGACAGCCACTAGTCCTGGATCTGGCGGTTGGCAGCCAAAATCTCCTCCGCCACCTCCCAGAGTCCAGGCAGGAACTCTTCCACCTCTCTACATCGCAGGCGCCGGTCCTGGAACGAATCGATGCCGAGGTCGGCGAGTAACTCCCGATAGCCGCGATCAAACCGCGAGATCAGCCCCGGCGCGTCGGCGGCAACGATTGTCCGGCAACGGGAATACGTAGCGGCGATCCAGAAGACCGCCTCCCGGTGGAGGCCGCACTCGATCAGCTCGCGGCTACCGTCGATCGCGATCGGGCGGGCGACGTCGCTGATGTCCGACCCGAACCGGTATGGCGTCTTGATCGCGATCTTGGCTGCGTCGAACGCCGCGGTAACCGCACCGAGATGCTGCTCGACCCGTTCCCGACCCATCTCCGCGCATCCCAGCAGCGCCAGGAGCGGCTCGTGGAAGTCAAGCCGCCCGTACTCCGCCAAGAGCTCGCGCGCTGCAACATAACGCTGTCGTACAGTCGGGTTCTTCAGCCCGACCACCAGCAGCACATGGGTGGTGACACCCGCCGCAAAGACGCACGAGGTCACCTGGTCGTGAAGAGGCTCGGCTTCGTCCAGCGACCGCGCGTAGTTGAGCACCCCGCTCGCGGCATGCTCGCAGCGTTTGCGTACCCATCTGCGCTGCGCATATTCCCGCGACACCGCTGCCTGAAGTGCCGTCAAGGCTCCGGTGGGATCCAAGATGATGCTCCGAGTTCGGAACCCACCGGCCAGGTGGTAGTGGCTGAGCACTACCTCCGGCGAGCGGAGCGCGTCGCGCGGTATGTACGACACTTCGAGTAGCACGCCGCGATAGACGAACTTGCCGGGTTTCAGTGCGGCGCCCGGATCTTCCAATACCAAGTTGACGTCCAGATCGGATGTCGCCGGGAACCTGGCGTCGTCGGCGAGCCCGTTCGCCGACCCGGCGAAGTAGGCGCCGACGAAGCCTGGCGTCCGGCGTCCCTGCTCAAGGACCCAGTACCGCGCCGCCGCTCTGGCGTGTTTGACGAGCATGCTCATCTCGGCAGTGTATCGATCCAGCAGCGGACGATCAAGTCCGCCCTTGGGCTTGGGCCACTCAAGCGGCAGAAGCGGGGCGACGACCGCCCACAGGGCGTCGGTGACGAGAGGTTTGGACGTGCCCCGAGGGTATCGTCAGCCGCTCTTGGTGCTACGGCAGGGCCGTCTGGAAGCGTAGCTCCTGCCCGGGTGCTTCGACGCCCAAGATGAAGCCCCACCCGAACGCCGACTCGAGCTCTGAAACCTCGGCAAGGATCGTATTCTGGCCGGCCTGCAGATCGACTGGCACGCGGGCCTGATTGAGCCGGATCCGGCCGTCACTCCTCGGCGGGTCCCAGCAGTGCTCGCCGCCATAAATCTGCCGACCGTTTAGCCACAGCCGCAAACGATCGCTGAAGCCGAGCGATATCGTAGCCTTGGTAGTATCCGTGGCGTGTACTGCGGCGTACGCGTACACCACGGCCCTCCCCTCTGGCGAGAACAGGCGATTCAGGTTCATCGTGCCGTTTTTCTCCACGTGGACGCGTTGCCAGGTGGCGTCCGGCTGCGGTGGTGTGGTGACACTGGCGAGGACTTCCGGCGACGAGACGAGCCATTGCGTGATGGTGGTGGGTGATGGCGTCCAGGATGCATAGACTGGGGGTGTGGCGGCGGAGATCAGGCTGATTGCCGGCTGGCCTAGGTAGGCGGGCCCCCGGTTGGTGGGCACGTAGCTCCAGAGGCCGATCCGGCCTCTGGACCGGCCGTGCATCAGCGACACGACGAGTTGGGGCGCGACGACGTCCCCCAGAAGGACCGCCACACGATCCGGATAGACGTCAAGTGCGAGATGCACCCACTCACCGGCTGGGACCGGGGCCGGGGTCTGGCACGGCGGACCGTGGTAGATCTGCCAGGTGTTGGAGCCGTGCATCACTGGGTCGTACTGGATCCAGCCGGGTGCACCCTTCTCCGGATAGACGTAAACGAGCTCGTAGTTGGCTGGGTCCTGCGCCGCGAAGATGAGCCCAGCGTAGCCGTCGGGACCTGTGATGGCCACGTCCACCGCCAGGCGATAGGAGTCGAGGCTGGGCTCTCGCTTCAATAGGAGGTAGCCGCCTGCCTGCGTAATCTTGACGCAGCGGCGCCCGTGCCACGTCGTCAGCTGTGCTGTAGGGTCGCAAGTCTCCCAGTCCCGTAGATCAGTCCCGTACTCCACATTCACAGCACTACGTCCTCCTCCTCCCTATGCCGCCAGGCGCCGACCACCGAGAGCGTGACTTGTCCCTTTTTCTGCACCCTGGCGAGTTTTGTGTTTAGCACGTCTTCGCTCCTTCCGCTGCTGTTCATCCGGCTGCCACGTGGTAGCTCACCTGTTCGCACACACCATCGAGGTCGACGCGGAGCAGCCCGCAGGTCCCGCGGCGGTTCTCGTAGCCACCAGGGAAGTGCAGGATGTGCTCGATGGGACCGTCGAGAGTGATGGTGACGCGCTCGGAGCCGTGCTGGAGCGTGATGTGCTGTGGTTCCCACGTTGCCTGCGTCTGTACTCCCCGCCCAGCATCCACGAGGTAGGGAATGAGAAGGGTCTTGGGTCCGGTGAGACCTGGTGTGCTCTCCGCGATCGTGATGCCGCTGGCTGTGATGTGGGCAGTGATCCGGTAGGTGGAGGGAACACCTTTGGCTCGCCCTTCCAGGGCGAGTGTGGCAGAGCTGCCCTGCACTGTTGCAGAGATGGGGCCGAGCAGGGCGTGATCGCGCTGAGCGAGCACTGCAAGCTCACTCCGCCCTGGCGTCTCGCGCGTGGCGAGTCCGAGGTTGAATGGCTGACCGCTCTGGAGGTGGTGTACGGTGGAGGCGAACTGCAGAGTGCGATCGACGCCGACCGTCAGGTCAACGATGCCGAAGGCGTCGTAGTGAGAGGCGGGGAAGGCATTGAGATGGAGGCTATAGTCGCCGCAGTGGGCAATGGCGCGATAGACGGGATCGCCTTCGGCGAGCGCGCTCGCTTCTCGCTCCGGCAGCGCGTCTTCTGTAGCCGTGAAGCCGTACTGGATGGCGGTAGCGAGGAAGGCGAGCGCGAGGTTCCCGTAGTGACCGTCGGCGGTATAGGCTTCGTAGCCAGTGCGGACGGCTGGTGGAAGACAGTTCTCGACTGGACTGAAGGGGGCATCGTGGCGCTGCCAGCGGCGCAAGGAGCGGAAGGCACGAATAGCAGCGGCGCGGGCGCGATCGGCGTGGTTCGGGGCTGCAGCGGCGAGGAGTATGGCGGCGATCGTGAAGTAGGCGCACTGTGCGGCAACGGTCCAGGTTTGCCCGGTGCTGCGATGGGCCGAGGCCAGCGAGCCATCCGAGAGCTGCATCGCGAGGCTACGCGCGAGGCCGCGGGCCAGCAGCGCTTCAAGCCGGTCCAGTGCGGCACCATCATAGCCGTTGCTTAGCAGCTCGAGGAGATGAATCCTGGTGAAGAGGTCGTAGGAGTTGGGGTGACCAGGCTCCTGGTAGAAACCCTGCTGCAGGAGGATACGCTGCTCGAAGAACTCGCTGAGCCAGTGGTCGATCTGCGTTTGCGTGGTCGAGCTCTGGCCGTTGCGGGTGCGTAGCCATTCACCAAGTAACCAGACGGCGGCCCAGTTCGAGGGAGGCCGGCTGCGGAAGGCACTGGTGACGTCGACGCGCTGGATGCTCGCTGTGAGGGTCGCTGCTGCGGAGGCTGTCTCAGGGATGGTGCACAACAGCTGGAATGTCTTGAGTACGGGCGGCCAGAAGAAGTCGCGGTGGCTCACACGGGTGATCGCCCCCGTGTCGCGGCGGAAGCCAGACCCCGCTGGTGGCTCGCTGAGGTCGAGCAGGTGGCCGAGGGAACGCTGGAGTCCGCGGAGTGCGCGCTCGGCAAAGCGGACTCGCTCTGGAGCGGTGGCGTGCGCGGCGAGCACGGCGTTGCAGTAGGCGTGACAGGGCGTGCCGTACTGCGTTGGCTCGCCGAAGACGGGGTCGAAGAGTTCGCCTGAGGATTGAAGGTAGGGAGCGTAGCTCTCCACACCCTGGCGCAGCAGCATCAGCGCTGGGGTCACGCGCGTCTTTCCTTCCTCTACACACGCTCGATGCTGCGGACGGTGCTCTCGAAGTCCTGGCGCAGTTCGATGAAGAGGCCGCTGTGCATCCAGGCTGCTCCCGACCGCGGCTCGGAAAAGCCTTCGATGCGGTAGTGCGCGGTGGGGTCGAGGCCTTGGAGGTAGAGCGGCGGAATGATCACGGGATGGGGAAGATGCGTGCGGAAGGCGAAGAGGACGCCTGCACTCTTGTCCTTTGCCACGTACTGGAGGGCGGTGAAGCCGCCCTGCTGGAGAGAGCGCGGGATGTACTGATCGCCGCGCTGGATGAGGGGGCGGATGCGCTTGTAGTGTGCGACGTACTCTGCGGCCCGAGTGCGCTCCTCCTCGCTCCAGTGGCCAAGGTGCCCGCCGATGCCAAGGCTGCCACACATGCTCACGTGGAAGCGGAAATCAAGAGAGCGCTGTGCGGCGTTGGCATCGGTGACCCACGCTTCCATGGTCGTGGCAGGGAGAAACTGGGAGAAGCCTTCCTGAATGTGCAAGCGAGCAGCGGCTTCAGTATTGTCGCTGACCCAGACCTGGTCGGCGAGGCGCAGGATGCCATAGTCGGCACGTCCGCCGCCGCCGGAGCAGCTCTGCCAGATCACGTTGGGGTGCCGCTGGCGGAGGCTTCCCCACACGTGGTAGACACCGTATACATAGCGCACCCAGAGCTCGCGGGCATCGCGCGGTGCATCGGGCCAGCCCGGCTCACTGACGTTGCGGTTCATGTCCCACTTGATGAAGCGGATGTCGTGCTCGCTCAACAGGAGGTCGAGTATCTTGATGAGGTACCCCTGCACGTCACTGCGACCGAGGTTGAGGATGAGCTGGTGGCGGGCCTCAGTGCGGGAGCGGTTGGGGAAGTGGATCACCCAGTCAGGATGGGTGCGATAGAGGTCGCTATCAGGATTGACCATCTCCGGCTCGACCCAGAGACCGAACTGCATCCCCAGCCGTTTGACGTGGTCGATGAGTGGTGTCAGACCGTTGGGGAACTTCTCTCTGTCTGGCCACCAGTCGCCCAGGCCGGCGGTGTCGCGCTTGCGGCCGTGGAACCAGCCGTCATCCATGACGAAGAGCTCGACGCCCATCTTCGCGGCGAGTTCGGCAAGCGCACCCTGGGAGACCTCATCGACGTCGAAGTGAGTCGCTTCCCAGGAGTTGTAGAGAATGGGGTGAATGGCGTGGCTGTGTGGCAGGATGGCATCGCGCACGTGATCGTGCAAGAGACGGCGGGCGGCACCGAAGCCCTGTGTGGTGAAGCCCGCGAGGCAGTGCGGGGTGCTGAAGGTCTCGCCGGGTTCGAGCGTCCACACAAAATCCCAGTCGTTGAGTCCGATGCCGGCGCGCGTGGACCCGAAGCTCGTCACCTCGGTGATGAGCTTCCAGTTGCCACTCCAGGCGAGTGAGCCAAACCACACGTTGCCACTTGTGTCTGTCACCTCGCCGGCATCGAGGGCGAACCAGGGGCTATGATGGTGGCTCGTAGTGAGGCGCCGGCTCTCGAGCACCTTGACGCCATGCCGAAGCGTCTCGCGCTCGAGGTGGAACTCATCGAGCCAGCGACCGGTGAGGTGGCTGAGGCGATAGGTGGCGGCGGGTGGAACGTGCCAGAGGGCGGAGAAGACGCGCTCCACCTGGATAGGCTCCTTTCCCTCATTGACGAGCGTTACCCAGCGCTCGATGAGATCGTGATGCTCGTGAGCACGGTAGTGCAGGATCACGCGCAGGGGGAAGAAATTGTCCTTCAAAGTGAGATCGATGCCAGCGATGGCTTCGCGGTGCGTCTCCGCCGCGACGAAGCAGAGCACAGTATCGCGCACGCCGCCGGTGAACGTGACCTTGAGGCAGGGTTCAACGTAGCTCGTCCCCGCGTACGCCGGGAACTCCTCGGGCGTGAGGTGGGCCGGACCATTGAAGGAGGCCCAACCGTGCGGATTGGCGGGAAGGGGGTAGTCAGAGGGGAAGGGAAGGCACGGTCCCCAGTAGCGGTGGGTGAGCAGGCCAGCCTCATTGAGCCCGAGGGCATAGGCCGTGTGGGCCGTCTCGAGCACCCAGCTCCGATCGTTCGTGTGCAATGTCATGACGGTGCGCCATTCTTCACTCGCTCGTAGGAGTGTAGAAGCGGGGGAGGGATAGGCGCAAGCACCGCGCGATCACGGGACGGCTAACGCGGCTTGTCGCGTGTGATTGCAGTGGTTGCACGCAGATGCTACGCTTTTCGACACTCCTCACGTTGCGGAATCTTCCTCGACTGCGAGATCGGGTGACAGCAGTGACGGCGCAAAAGCCAGTTGCTCGGCGTCCCCGCGGGAGGCCGCGGAGCGCTGAAGCTGACCGGGCGATTCTCGATGCCACGCTTGGTCTGCTCATCGACGTCGGCTTCCGGGGGCTGACAGTGGAAGGCGTCGCCAAGCGCGCCCGGGTCGCGAAGACGACGATCTACCGGCGCTGGCCATCGAAAGAGGCGCTTGTGAGCGGGGCACTCGATGAGCTGGCGGCGGACGCGCGTCTCCCGACCACAGGTAGTACACACGAGGCCCTCACGGTGCTGCTCCAGGACGCCTTGCGGGCAGCGATGCACTCGCCGGTGGGCAGGGTGTTTCCTCGCCTTGCGGCTGAGGTAGCGGCGGCGCCAACGCTCTTCTCACACTACCAGACGGCGCTGCTAGCGCCCCGGCGGAAGGCGCTAGCCCGGCTCGTGGAGCTGGGCAAAGAGCGCGGTGAGCTGCGTGATGATCTCGACATCGACATTGTGATCGACGTGATGGCGGGCCCGCTGTTCTATCACCTTATGCTCTCGCCCGATCCCAATACACTCCCGTCTGACCTGTCAGAACGCCTCGTCTTGGCCGTCTGGCATGGCATCGGTCGGAGGAGTGAGCAAACGGAGCAGCCAGCGGATCCAGCGTAGCTGCGCGCCGTCAGACCTTGCGCGGAACTCCACCAGCACAGCGGAAGAGCGCTCCTGGCGGTGGAATCGGGTACCCTCAGCTCGGATGCCTGGAGACAACCGTAGAGCGGTCAGGACCCAGGCTGCGCTGCCGCGGGGCTCTCAGCAGTAGCCATCTTCTGCTGCTGGTCTTTCTTGCCGGAGGTCTTACGGATGAGCCAGCGAATGGGATCGAAGTACTCATCGGCTACCTTCTCCTTGACGGGGATGATGGCGTTGTCGGTGATGTGGATGTGCTCGGGGCAGACCTCGGTGCAGCACTTCGTGATGTTGCAGAAACCGACACCCGCAGTATCTCTGGCGAAGGGGATGCGGTTGAGGGCATCTTTGGGGTGATAGATGTAGTAGGCGAGGCGCGTCAAGTAGCGAGGGCCGAAGAACGCGCCCTCTCTGTGGTGGTTGCGCAGGACGTGGCAGACATCCTGGCAGAGGAAGCACTCGATGCACTTGCGGTACTCGAAGAGGCGCTCAACATCCTGCTGATGCATTACCCAGGGCTGCGGCGTGGCATCCTCGGGCCGGAGCGTGAGTGGGGCGATCTGCTTATTGACCTCATAGTTGTAGGACACGTCTGTGACGAGGTCCTTGATCAGAGGGAAGGTGCGCAGGGGATGAACGTGGATGTCCTTGCCCTCGAACTGGTCGACGCGCGTCTTGCACATGAGTCGCGGATGACCGTTGACTTCGGCAGCGCAGGATCCGCACTTGGCCGCTTTGCAGTTCCAGCGACAGGCGAGATCGCCCGCCTGATGCGCCTGGATGTAGTGGATGGCATCAAGGACGACCATGCCTTCGGTGATGGGAACCTGGTAGTCCTGCTCGGCGCCTCCATCGGCGTCGCCGCGGAACACGTGGAAGGTGACGGTCTGGGTAGTCATGACGACTCTAGCTCTCCTTCAGTAGTGCAGTGAGCTCCGCAGGCAGTGGCGGGATAGGCCGGGCTTCCACGACCATCTCCCCATTCACCTGACGTGTGATGAGGTTGATCTTGCTCTGTTCCGGATCCTGGTCGGGGTAGTCGAGACGCCAGTGTGCGCCGCGGCTCTCCCGCCGCTCGATGGCGCAGCGAAGGAGGGCTTCGCAGATAGTGAGCATGAAGAGGTCATCGCGGGCTGTGTGCCAGCCGGGATTGAACATGAATGAGCCTTCGACGTGGAGCTGTGACGTCCGCTCTTTGAGGGCCAGTAGCTTCTCCAGGCCTTCCTTGAGGCCGTCTTCGGTGCGGGCGATACCGGCGTGATCGGCCATGATTTTCTGGAGCTCCTCGTGGAAGAGGAAGGGATTCTCCCGTCCCTTACTTTCGAAGGGGCGGTGGAGCAGCTTGCGTTCCACTTCCACCTGCCCATCATCG